>NZ_CDSBKO010000010.1:0-115308 GCF_977115655.1 Aquimarina sp. | reverse complement strand
CAACAAAGTAAATCATTATTGAAATTTAAACCCTATACAAACATAGGATGACAAAGCCTACACTGGGATGACAAAAATATATAGAAAATTATCAACCAAATATTTCAGTCCCGCTTTTCAGCGAGGTGGCAAATTGCAGAAAGGACAAAAAATAAAAAACATCTATTTAATAATCATCCATGGATTACATTCTAAATATAGCTTATGTCATCTACTTATCATTGGTTTGTTAATGAACTAATTCTTTAAATCGATTTCTTTTAAGTTTTCGATTCTGTTTCGTATTAAAAAGTCATCAATCGTTTCAAAATGTTCGATTACTCTTTTTTCTTTAAACTCAAATACCTTTTGGGATAGCCCTTGTAAAAAATCCCTGTCGTGAGATACCAGTATTAAAGTACCATCAAACGCCAGTAAGGCTTCTTTTAAAACATCTTTAGACTTTAAATCCAAGTGGTTGGTAGGTTCATCCAGAATAAGAACATTAACTGGTTCCAACAGTAATTTTACCATCGCCAGCCTTGTTTTTTCTCCACCAGATAGTACACTTACTTTTTTATCGATATCGTCCCCCCCAAACATAAACTGTCCTAAAATGTTTTTAATCTGGGTTCTAACATCGCCTTCTGCCACCTCATCTACGGTCTGAAAAACAGTAAGATCTGGATCTAATAAAGATGCCTGATTTTGCGCAAAGTACCCTACTTTGGCATTATGACCAAGCTCGCAACTGCCCTCAAAATCAATTTCACCCATAATAGCCTTTATCATGGTAGATTTTCCTTCGCCATTACGACCAACAAAAGATACCTTCTCCCCTCTTGCAATCGCCATATTTGCATTTTTAAATACCACATGGTTGCCATAGCTTTTGGACAGGTCTTTTGCGATTACAGGATAATCGCCAGATCGCATCGATGGCGGAAACCGAAGTTTTAAGGAAGAATTATCGATTTCATCAATTTCGATGATCTGTAATTTTTCTAACATTCGCTCCCGGGAGTTTACCTGATTGGTTTTAGAATACGTACCCTTAAACCGCTCTATAAAATCTTTGGTTTCGGCAATAAATTTTTGCTGTTCCTGATATGCTTTTATCTGGTGAGCTCTTCTGTCCTGACGTAATTGCAGGTAGTGTGAATAATTGGCTTTATAATCATAAATACGCCCCATCGTTACCTCGATAGTACGATTGGTAATATTATCAATAAACGTTTTATCATGCGAAATTACAATTACTGCTTTGGCTTTGTTTAGTAAAAAATCTTCCAGCCAGATAACCGATTCTATATCTACGTGGTTAGTAGGCTCATCCAAAAGGATTAAATCTGGTTTTTGCAACAGGATTTTTGCCAGTTCGATACGCATTCTCCATCCCCCGCTAAACTCGCTGGTGGGTCTGGTAAAATCTTCTCGTTTAAACCCTAATCCCTGTAATGCTTTTTCTACCTCTGCATCATAGTTGATCTCTTCGATGGTATAAAACTTTTCGCCCAGATCGGTTACCTTTTCGATGATATCCATATACTCTTTGGATTCGTAATCGGTACGAGTCTCCAGAGCATGGTTTAAACGATCCATTTCCTGTTTCATTTCAAAAACATGGCTAAAAGCTTTGGATGCCTCTTCAAATACGGTACAGTTATCATCGGTTAACAAATGCTGTGGCAGGTATGCAATCACAGCTTCTTTAGGATACCTGATATGACCTCTGGTAGCTTTTTGTGCGCCGGCTATGATCTTCATCATAGTAGATTTTCCCGCTCCATTTTTGCCCATTAAAGCAATTTTATCATTCTCGTTAATTACAAAAGAAACGTTGCTAAACAAGGTTTCGCCGCTAAACTCTACTGCAATGCCATCTACAGAAATCATATTTTTTATTTTAGTGCTGCAAAACTAAAAAAAAGAAGGACATTCTGGATAAAAAACAAAAAAACAGTTCCTGTATTTTGAGTAACGATGGATCGAACTTCAAATTTTGTTATATCCACAGCAAAATTACCTGGCTATCTTGCAAATCTAGCCCCTCGACCTATTACTCCAATATCATTAAGTTAAACTGTATCTTTTTGAGGATTAAATGTCTGTAAAAACAAAATACTCCTTTACTTCCATCATGGATTCCCCCATCCTGCGCTGGAATCCATGATTAACAAACTTTAAATCAATAGTTTAAATTCTTAACTAAACGACATTGCCCTAAACCTCTCACAAAACCGTATCCTTCGTCAAGTTTAGGACAGGTTTTAATCTTCATTTAAGTAGTCAATTAAATCCTTAACTTAGGCTCTGTAGTTAACCAAGAAATAAGTATTTTCTTTATCTACTATGCTTTATACATTTACCTTTGTAATGTATTTGACATAAACGATCACAAAATGAAAATACCTAAAATAAAAGGAATAATGGACAGACGAATTCTTATCAACTATCAAGTAGATAAAGAAGTTCTGGAAAATTATTTACCAAAGCCATTTACACCTAAGCTCGTTAATGGAAAAGGTATTGCTGGTATATGTTTGATAAGGCTAAAAGAAATCAGACCTAAAGGATTTCCAAAACAAATTGGAATTTCGTCTGAGAATGGAGCTCATAGGATTGCGGTGGAATGGAACGAAAACGGAAAATTAAAAGAAGGAGTCTATATCCCAAGAAGAGATACCTCTTCGAGATTTAACTCTTTAATTGGAGGAACTATTTTCCCTGGGATTCATCATCTTGCTAAATTTACGGTTAGTGAATCCAACGGAAATTATAATGTAGCCTTTATTAGTAACGATGAAACGTATTTATCCATCGAGGCAAGTGAAACGAACAACTGGAATAAGGAAAGTGTATTTGAAAACCTGAATTGTGTTTCCGATTTTTTCGAAAATGGCGCAATTGGTTATTCTCCAGACAAAAATGGCTTTGACGGATTAGAACTCAAAGCTTATCATTGGAAAGTATCTCTTTTAGATGTAAAAAAAGTTGAATCTAGTTTTTTTGAGAATACAGACATTTTTCCAAAAGGATCCGTAAAATTTGATAATGCTCTTTTGATGACAGATATTAAACACGAATGGCGTAAATTAAAAAAAATAAAAAGCCACTAATCAAGTAGATGATTCTCTAAACCTTACAAAATCGATATTGCTACACCAGGTTAAAACTCTCTAAATTCACCCTTCGAGTAACCTCAGGGTTCGTGTTAGTTTAGTAAACACTACCCGTTAAAAAATTGAAGCACAGCGGGCTGAGGCACTCGAAGCTCTACCTTCAAAAGACTAAGACAGACAATTAATAATCTTAACGTAACAATGTGAAAATACCAGAATCTATTCTGTTTGGGCCTTAGTATAACCTATGGATTCCGTTATGCAACGGAATGACACAGTGTTCACTAAAGCTACAATTTCACTCCTACCAACTGCACTCGTGTTCCTACCTGCTACAATCGCATTCTTCACCCATCGAGCTACAGAGGGCTGAGGCTCTCTAAATTCACCCTTCGAGTAACCTCAGGGTTCGTGTTAGTTTAGTAAACACTACCCGTTAAAAAATTGAAGCACAGCGGGCTGAGGCACTCGAAGCTCTACCTTCAAAAGACTAAGACAGACAATTAATAATCTTAACGTAACAATGTGAAAATACCAGAATCTATTCTGTTTGGGCCTTAGTATAACCTATGGATTCCGTTATGCAACGGAATGACACAGTGTTCACTAAAGCTACAATTTCACTCCTACCAACTGCACTCGTGTTCCTACCTGCTACAATCGCATTCTTCACCCATCGAGCTACAGAGGGCTGAGGCTCTCTAAATTAACCCTTCGAGTAACCTCAGGGTTCGTGTTAGTTTAGTAAACACTACCCGTTAAAAAATTGAAGCACAGCGGGCTGAGGCACTCGAAGCTCTACCTTCAAAAGACTAAGACAGACAATTAATAATCTTAACGTAACAATGTGAAAATACCAGAATCTATTCTGTTTGGGCCTTAGTATAACCTATGGATTCCGTTATGCAACGGAATGACACAGTGTTCACTAAAGCTACAATTTCACTCCTACCAACTGCACTCGTGTTCCTACCTGCTACAATCGCATTCTTCACCCATCGAGCTACAGAGGGCTGAGGCTCTCTAAATTAACCCTTCGAGAACCTCAGGGTTCGTGTTAGTTTAGTGAACACTACCATTAAAAAACTGAAGCATAGCGGGCTGAGGCACTCGAAGCTCTACCTTCAAAAGACTAAGACAGACAATTAATAATCTTAACGTAACAATGTGAAAATACCAGAATCTATTCTGTTTGGGCCTTAGTATAACCTATGGATTCCGTTATGCAACGGAATGACACAGTGTTCACTAAAGCTACAATTTCACTCCTACCAACTGCACTCGTGTTCCTACCTGCTACAATCGCATTCTTCACCCATCGAGCTACAGAGGGCTGAGGCTCTCTAAATTCACCCTTCGAGAACCTCAGGGTTCGTGTTAGTTTAGTGAACACTACCATTAAAAAACTGAAGCATAGCGGGCTGAGGCACTCGAAGCCCTGCATACACCACTACAAGACACATCTACAAGTAAGTAATCCCTGTTCAAACAGAAAAAAGACAACCTTCATATTAAGCTATACAAAATCCACTAGCATTAAAAAAATTGCACATTCAAAAACAATCCCTATATTAGCTTTCATATTAAAAATATCCTACCCAACGCAATCTTTTGGATTGTATTTTAAAATATATACATATTAGTTATTAGTGATTTGTTGTAGAAAGTATCAGCTATCGCGGGGAAATCGTTAGCTATCCTGTCGAAAGTGTCAGCTATCACGGGGAAATCGTTAGCTATCTTGTCGAAAGCATTAGCTATCACGGGGAAATCGTTAGCTATCCTGTCGAAAGCATTAGCTATCACGGGGAAATCATTAGCTATCCTGTCGAAAGCATCAGCTATCGCGGGGAAATCATTAGCTATCCTGTCGAAAGCATCAGCTATCACGGGGAAATCGTTAGCTATCCTGTCGAAAGCATCAGCTATCATGGGGAAATTGTTAGCTATCCCGTAGAGTCCTAAAAAACTTTAGCTGCATCAAAAAACTATCTGCTATGTTGTATATAGATACTTAGTAACATTTTTATAAACATAAATTAAAACTTAAAAAAAATGGCAGAACGCGATTACAATTTTAAAGATGTAGTACTTATGGAATGGGGGGACATCATCTTAAAACACTTAAAAACAGATATAGAACACTTTACTGTATTTGACAAAAAAATAAATCCAGATTTTGTTACCGATCTGGAAAAACAAGTAACACAAGCATATAAAGACGGTGGCGATATATTAAACATCACACAACTGCAAGAAAAAACAGAGATGGTAGAAAAAACGATGCAAGAATGCCGCACGTTTTTTAAACATCTAAAATATTGGGTTTTGGATGTTTTTCCTTCACAAAATGCAATACAACGTCAATTTGGTATTGGCAGGTTTAAAGATGTTACCAAAAACCAATTAAAAATGATTTCGTATTTAGAAGGACTTACCGAAACCATACAACAGCATTATACTGCTTTAGAAACTGCAGAAGTACCGGCAGAGCTTTTAAAACAATCTTCTGTACTGGCAGAAACATTACGTAATGCCAATATAGAACAGGAACAAAAAAAAGGAACACGAACTATAGATACCGAAAAACGTGTCGATCAACTTAATGCTTTGTACCATGTTCTACAAAAAATAAATGCTGCTGCCGATACTGTTTTTGAGGAGGTGCCAGCAAAACGAAATCTTTATCGCCCTCCTTATAAAAACAAAAAAAAGGTGGTAAACGAAGAAGAGGAATAGAATACCTGCTTCCTCTTGGTTATTTTAGAAGGAAAATCAAGAGGAAGTTTTTTAAAACCATAAATCTTATATAAAAACAAATAGATTTTCTACACAATACCATCCCATATCGCTATCCAAAAAGGTCTTTTCTTTAGAAAGAATTATTAAATTTGGTACTAGTATAACAGATGTATGCGTACTGGTTAGGTATATTAAATTGTTGTAGCTAATACTTTAAAAACAACCCACTATTTTGACTAAAATTCTTAAAACAATATTTAGAAGGCTCTTTAAATCAGACGAAAAATCTAATAAATTAATTGATACTCTTAAAGCTAATCCTAATTTTCGAACTAAAGAGGAAATAGAAAAATACGGAACTCATTCACAACCAACATTTGGCTTTAAACTAAAAAGTGGTGAATTTAGAACGATTAAATCTCCTGACCTCGGAAATCAAAAAAATTTGGTTCTTACTAAATGGAATTGCCAAACTGGGGATGATGTAAAACACGGAGATATTCTGTGTGAAATTGAAAACGAAAATATTGTTATGGAATTCGAAAGTTTTTTTGAAGGAAGGATAATATGGTGTTGCGAAGTAAATACTGAGCTATCAATTGGAATGGAAATTTGTAAAATCGAAGGAATATAAAAACTAGCTATAATAACTATATGTGATCATAGCAGCTAAATGATCAATCGAATAGTTCTTGTATTTTTGGTAAAGTGCAATGCTTGCAAAAAGTTTAAATTAGCAACTAATACACTGATTTTGTCAAAAATAGGGTAGAATTTTGTCCTGCTACGACACATATATTAATCGTTGAAATACATAGACCTATATGAAAAACGCAAATTTTGGAATTTTTCTTCTAAGTTTTGTTTCCCTAATTTTAGGGTGTGAACAAAAAATTGAACCAAAAAAATCAGACTTTAAAGTAGCTCAAAATTATACTGAATTTGCAACAAAAATGGAAAATAATGACACTCTGAATATCGGAGTGGTTTTATCAATGTGTATGTGGAGGGAATATGATAAATTACAAATTACTAAATCAAACGACAGTGTTTTTATTCAATTAAAAGAGAAACAAGTAATGGAAGATGATCCTATTCATTTCAATAAAGTAGTTTATAAATTGAAAAATGACACCCTTAATTTGGAAAAAATGATGGCAGATTTCGACATTAATTACCAAAATCAAACAAGTAGCCCATTTTTTGTAATAACCAATCCAAAAGAAAAGGACACTATTTTATTGAGAACAACCGGGCTTGGAAATCGTGGATTTAATATCAAACGCTATCAAAGAATACTATTTGAGCTATATCCTAAAGAAATGGAAAAATATCAAAAAGAATATTTTGTTTCGCCACCACCACCAATTGAAGTTACGGATACTAAAATAGAACAATAAATATGTTACGTTTCCCTGTTATGTAAACTGAAACACCCGTCAAATAGAAAAAGACAACCTCCCTCCTAACCTTACCAAATCATTAACATTAAAAAAATTAAGAAAATAAAAGATTTACTAATTTAGCCAGTATAGTAGATGTTGTGTACTAGCAGGTATATTAGATTGTTAGCGTAATTATGAAAAAATCGTAACCTAAATGAAAATTGAGAAATATAATCAACGAATTCTTGCTGTTTTAGGAACAGTCGCAGTGATATTTTTAATAGTTGCTTTAATTGCATTTATTTCAATAACAATTAGGGAACATCGTAGATTTAACGACGATGATATTGAAACTGGAATTTTGTCTGTTGAGAAAATTGAAAAACTACAAAAAGAAAACAAACGTGAACAAGTAATCTCATTTGAAAACCCAAGATTAATTGATACTCTAAATTCTGTTTATATAATCCCAGTTTCTCATAAAACATTAAACGAACAAGAAGATATTGGCAAAACACTAAATGCATTTTCTTCATCTGACAGTTACGAACCATCCGACAGCAGATATTCTAACCAATATTATGGATCGTTTAATAATTTGATTGTATTTAATTCAAAAGACGGAACAAATAAAAAACTCTTTGACAAGCGAGTGAATTTTAATCAAATCAAGACTGAATATTTTGAAGATGATATTCTATTATTAATGATTGTATCGGAGAAAGACACTTATAAAGATGGAGTAATAAACCTTTTAGATTTCAAAGTACTTTATATATACTCTTTAGGTAAAAAGGAACTAAAGAAAATCGGAATTGCAGGAATGGATGTTTTTAATTACAAATTTCTTAATAACGAAAAGAATTTAACAATTTTATTTGGGGTAGATAAAAACAATGATGGGCAATTCGAGGAATACAATGAGCCTACATTGATTAAAAAATATGATTTTAAAAATGGTAAATTGACTGATATTGTTGATGAAAAAATCAATGCAAACTTACAAAAAACATTAGACGGAACTAAAAAATAACTAAGGCTAGTCAAAGATGGCTAAATAACCACCACTGTGCCTGTCACAGTTTTACTGAGTTTATCAAGCACCACCTGCTTACGAGTCTCTAAAAAGGATATTTACCAAATCCAAATTTCCTCTTTATGTAAATAATATATCATAGCAATGTGTCTCCTTTTATTCTGAATCTGGATGTTTCAATTATGTTTCCTCTCTGGCTTTTTTATTATCAAAGTAAAATTTAGTGCTAGATTAAAAGTTATTTCTTTTTTGTAATAACACTAGATTTTTTTAAATTAAACAAGAAATAAAAATGTGCAGATCGATTGTTTCAAATATACTCCCTTTGCTTCCATTCATGTATTTGGCGATGTACTTAATCCAAAAAACATCCTTTGTTTAAAGTTTATAAAGATATTTTACTAGTTTTGTACTATAATTAAATTTTATGTTTATCACATCTTTAATATCATATTCGGATATTGTAAAATAGAGGCTGTTTAAAAAGTATATTTTAGAACTAACTAACTAACTCTCACGTAGAGCCGAGTCAAAATGTATGGATAGTCAAAGGGACTTATCTTTCGACTCTGCTCGAGAGTACAGAAGAATTGACTTTTTAGACACCCTCCTCTTTCTTTACTTCAGGTAAATCCCCTGAGGTTATACCACTTATATACATTTTACAAATAAACACATCCACTATAAACACTTTAGTGTTTACATTCAATCTATTTGATTTATAAATAATGGATAGTGTTTACAATACTTTAAAACACATAGAATATGAAACTGGAACATTTAGGATATAACAATAAAATAGAAAAACTAAAAATTGAACTTAATCTTGAAGACTTTGAAATTGGAAGAATCATTTCGGAGCATAAAGAAAGATATACTGTTGCAACAGAAAAAGGGATATTTGATGCAGAAATTACAGGAAACTTAAGGTATACCGCAAATACTCGTAAAGATTTTCCTGCTGTAGGAGATTGGGTTGCTTTGGTTATCTATGATTCCTATAGATCGATAATTCATAAAGTATTACCGCGTAATTCAATTATTTCAAGAAAATCAGTTAGTTCACCCGCAGATATACAAATAATCGCAACAAATATAGATTACGCCTTTATTGTACAAGCTGTGGATAGAGATTTTAGTATTAATCGAATGGAACGGTATCTTACAATTTGTAATGCATCCAATATTCAACCAATAATTGTCCTTAATAAAATAGATATAATAACCGAAGTATTACTAATGGAATTGATTAATAATATCAAAAAAAGAATTACGAATGTACCAATATTTCCTATTAGTAATACCACTAAACAAGGCATTGAAAAGCTGAAAGAGGTTATATTAAATGGAAAAACATATTGTCTTTTAGGTTCTTCTGGTGTTGGAAAATCTACACTTGTAAATACCTTAGCCGAAAAGCAATTAATGAAGACCCAAAATATTAGTCCGTACTCTATAAGAGGACAACACGCTACAACGCATCGGGAATTAATAATTCTAGAAAATCATGGAATATTAATTGATAACCCGGGAATGAGAGAGGTTGGGATTACTGATGCCCCTGATGGTCTGGAACAAACATTCGAAATAATCATTGAAAGTTCTAAAAGTTGTAAATTTAAAGATTGTACACATACTGTAGAGGTTGAATGTGCTGTGATTCGAGCTGTTGAAACAGGTAAAATTGATAAATCATCTTATGAAAACTATCTTAAAATGGAAAAAGAAAAAGTACATTTTGAGGCAACTATTTCTGAAAAACGAAAAAAAGATAAAGATTTCGGAAAAATGATAAAACAATATCAAAATATGAAAAAGTCAAAAAAGCACTAAACACAATAGTGTAGTAAAACCAATAAAAAAAACGTTCAGAATATACTAACTTCTGAACGTTTTTTGAAGTAATACCCGTTCTCAAAAGGTACAGCTTCTAAATCTCATCTTATGCTGTAAAACTTCGTAATGAAGCTTGAATAAGCTATAAGTGCAATCGTTTTCTTAATTTTAGCATAGCTGTTTACCCTTGGTTTATCGAAGTGTTATAGTTAAAATCAATAACCCCGGAGAATTAAACTCCACAATGTGGATTAAAGAAAATATGCATCTACATGATAAAAAAATGATTGTACTGCATCAAAGGTAGTGGTCGGGATTTTTTGACCATCAATAGTTACAAAATTACTAACACTATCTGCGGCCGCAATACCTACTATTTTTCTAAGATCATCATATAAATGTTTAGCACTTGATTTTGTAGTGTACAAATAAGATATTCCATTTTCTTGATTAGGGTTCCAAAACTTAAAAGAGTGTTTAAAAACGGATAAGAAATTTAAGTATTTTTGATAATCCTTTGCCGATAAATGAGGAGTTAATTTTAATCTGGAAATTATAAAGTCATCTACCGTATCAAAGTTTTCAAAAGTATTCAAATCCTTAAAATCCCTTAAGCCAACTTCATATAAATCATTACTCATTAATCCTTTTTTATGTAGTTCTTCAAACATTTTTAAAGGATCACTATAGTCACTGTACCAATACAGGTTGTCTAGCTTTTCTTTAGCATATTTTGCTGAAAGAATTTCTACCGTATGCTCTACAAAATTATCTTTAGAAGTATTTTCGGGCAGGTTCTTTAAAATAAACCTAAGCTCCTCATTATGTTTAAGTCCAGCCTCGTTAAATGAATCCGAGTTTATGATCTCAGATATTGATTTTGTTGTCTTTTGATGTGTTGTTACTACCTCTTCATTATCTTTAGAACAAGAAAAGAAGTTAAGTGCAATTAAAATAAGTATGGATATGGATATTGTATTTTTCATTTTGTACTGTTTTTATTTAGTTATTCCATCATAAATTACCTGACGGGCAAATTCTCCCCAAGAAGCGCCAATAGCTCCTAGAGTGCCCCCTACTACAACTCCGTGAAAGCCTCCCACGAGTCCGCCCCAGAAACCTGCAACAGCACCTCCTCCATCGGCAGCAGCTATTGCAGCAGGGTCTCCGCCTTTTTTAGCAAAAATCCCTTGAAAACCAGAATTAGGATCATTATGTACTTGATACCAAAAATGAGCAGAATGTCGGGCTATGGATAAAGAAGCGTAGCTTAATGTTTTACCATACTCTGTGTCGAATGTTGTATTCTCTATTCGGGTTTCAATATTTTTAATTCGTTCTATAAAATCAATTAGTGTTTTACTAGTGTCAAAATCTAAATCAGAAGCACGTAATGCTTCGTTCATATCCGATAAAAATGTATTGTATTTATGATCTTCTATAGTAAGTGTATAATTTTGTTTGAAAACATCTTCCAGAACCTTTCTGTCTACCATTTCATAACTATAAAATTCATTTTCTTTCATAAATTGAGTCATGATTTCCATACTTCTATCCCAATCTAACTCGTTTGTTTTACTTATATCATAATGCTCCATTAAATAGGATAATGCTTTATTATGAGAAACTCCAATATGATCTAATGGGTTTTTTGGATTTGACGGAGAAATGACATCTATTTTTAACTCAACTAAATGTTTTTTGCTTTGGTCATCTGTATTCATATCTTCTTTCTGGCATGAGCTGGCAAAAATTATGATACATATACATAAAAACTTTATTAGTGTACTTTTCATTTTTATAGTGGTTTTAATTTGTGAGTACCTACTCTTTCGCTTTTCGGTTATCGCGATCACAATACTTGTGATTTTTTAATAAAACAGGATGATCAGTCCTTTCTTGCAATTGCAATTATGCTCTAGGGAGTAAAAAAGAAACCAAAAGTTACCCATTACCATTCAAAAAAAATTCATACAAGTGATTATAGAAAAGTAATGACGTAATAATTTTATTGCTATAACTAGGGGTTTGTAGTCTTTCTATTTTTATGCCTAACCTAAAAAAACTACGATAGCACGTAACTATTTTTGGCACTGAGTATGAGTAAACAGTACTAAAACAAAAAAATATAGCTTTTTACAATAAGTGTACCCCATAGAGTAACCATTTTATTGTATATAGAATCCCACAACATTAAAAAGTTTAAGAATCTAAAAGATTTACTAATTTAGCTACGACTAATCATATTAAATCGTTGGATACAACCTATAAGTAAAATATGGACTGTACAGTAACTTAAACGTTCTTTTCTATTTGCAGTCTCACTTAGATTTTATGATAAGGAATTTATAAAATCTGTGTAGATTTGCCGATAACATGGTACTATTTTGCCCTGCTAAGACACGCATTTAGCATTGCCATGTATTTAAAAACTAAATTTGAACACTAATACACACAAAACAAATATTATATACGTATGGCATCAGGATTTTTTGCGCTATTAGATGACATTGCAACTCTCATGGACGATGTGGCTGCCATGAGTAAAGTCGCAACAAAAAAAACAGCAGGTATCCTTGGGGATGACTTAGCGGTTAATGCCGAAAAAGCCTCAGGATTTGTTTCTTCGAGGGAATTACCCGTGTTATGGAAGATAACCAAAGGATCTTTTTTAAATAAACTAATTATTCTGCCTATTGCTTTTCTGTTAAGTGCTTTTATTCCTGCCGCGATTATTCCTATTCTATTAATCGGGGGTATTTATTTGGCGTATGAAGGAGCAGAAAAGATATACCACTACATAGTCCATAAAAAGGATACAAAGCAGCCTATCGAAGATACCGTAATGACAGAAGGCGAAATATTAGAATATGAAGATAAAAAAGTAAAATCTGCAATCATCGTGGATTTTATCTTATCGGTAGAAATCATAATTATTGCACTAAGCAGCGTAGTCGAAGAAAAACTTACCATACAAATTGCAGTGGTTACCATAGTTGCCATATTAGCTACCATTGGCGTTTATGGCATCGTAGCATTAATAGTAAGAATGGATGATTTTGGTTTTAGATTGATCGCATTAAATAAAAACAAAACAAGTATTTCTAAAACTATAGGAAGAGGCTTGGTAAAAACATTACCGGTAATAATCAGGAGTTTAGCGGTAATAGGTACCATAGCAATGATTCTGGTTGCAGGAGGTATATTTACGCACAACATACCTTTTATACATGATCTTTTTCATTCTTTTCCTGCAATTTTGGCAGATTTTATTGTTGGGCTACTAGTGGGGTTTGTTGCTTTGCTTATTTTTCAAATTGTCTTAAAAATCATCCCTAAAAAAAAATAACGAAATAACAGTAGTATGCTATGAAGATAATCAAAACTACTCTTCCTGTTAATTCTGCTCTGAATATTTCTGGCAAAAAGTATAGCTACACAGATAGTTTTAAAGGAATTGTTCGTAATCCTAAAAATAATTTTACTGCAACAGATTTAGGAAAAGCTTTTTTTAGGAGTGGTCCAAAGTGGGTTGGAGCATTATTTACTTTACGAAATAAAATAGTATCACTGTTCGGGTTAAAAACTTCAAGTATTAACAAAGACAGAAAAAAGGTGCTTGAAAACTTTAAATGCGAACCGGGAGACCAACTGGGCTTATTTAAAATATTTGAAAAAAGCGAAAACGAAATTATTTTAGGAGAAGATGACAAGCATTTGAATTTTAGGGTTTCTTTATTTAAGAAACAACATAGCAATGAAGTAAATAAGAAAGAAATAACAATATCTACTACTGTAGAGTTTAATAATTGGTTCGGGAAATTATATTTTTTACCTGTTCGACCATTTCATAAAATAATTGTCCCTACAATGCTAAAAGGAATTATTAAAGAATTAGAAAAAGGGATTAAATAGTATAAATTAGCTATAAAAACATAGATAGCGCAGTAGCATTATAACCTGCTATGGTAGATATACTTTTCCAAACTTTCTATCATTATCCTATTTATCCCTAAAGAATAATTTAAATAACAAGTTCCTTTAATTTTGTATTAATCATAACCAAAACGTTACAAAACATAAAGTATGAAAATTAGAACTAAAATATATGCCCTACTCCTAACTATTGGTTTAATTTCTTGTCAAGGTTCTACACAAGAATCAAATACTAAAAAACCAGAAACCAAATCTGATTTTTCGGAGGTGAAAAACAGCATCTTCCCTAAACCGATTGGAATTATAAATGATTACGCACATATTTTTACAGAATCCCAAACGAATGAGTTATCCCAAATGCTTTATAATTATGATATAGAAACAACAAGGCAAATTGTAGTTGTAACAGTCGACAGTATTAAACCATACACAGAAGCCCAAAAATACGCAGTAGGATTAGCGAAAAAATGGGGCGTTGGCAATTCTGAAAAAAACAACGGACTTGTTATTGTATTATGCAATCCGATTAGGCAAATAGGAATCGCCACAGGAACTGGAACCCAACTAATTTTGACAGATAAAATTTGTACCGATGTAATTGAAAACACTATGATTCCTGAGTTTAAGAATAAAAAATATTATGTCGGAATCAAAAAAGGTATACTGCAATTAATAGATATGTGGCAATAAATTACTGTACGAAATCAAACAGTTCTACAAGGTAAAAATCTCTACAGCAAAAGTCTTAAAAATCTGGCTCCGATTCATCTGAAATACGTCAATCGTAGTGAAATTCTCATAATAATTTTGTGCCGACCTTTCGACAAGTTCAAGATGACTGGAATTTCAGTACTAAAAACCTATTCTAAATAGCTTTGCTGAGCTTGTCGAAGTAAAATTTTTCTACATGTTATCTCGAATTCGATATGGACATGGAGAAAAATCACTTGAATTGACGGTGTTTATGGTACATCCCAATATTAAACTTGGGATAAAATATAAATAAGTCATCTCTCTCTGCAAGCCGGGGTACTTCTGCTTAATTAGGTCTACTTATTATCTTACACCTGTATTGTTTTGTATTCCTTATAAAATAAAATTTATAATAAATTATAAAACATTAGGTAACATTTTACATGGTTATGACATATACCTATACTATTACAAAACCATTACAAAACCATTACAAAACCATTAAAAAACAACCTAAATGACAAGAGAAGAACATGTAAAATTTTGCAAAAAATGTATCAACAGACAATTTGATATGAAAGTTGGACTTTTATGTAATTTAACTGGAGAAAAAGCAGATTTTGAAAAGGAATGCAAATCGTTTAAATTAGATGAAGCTGTTATAGAAAAGATCGATAATATAGAAGCTGTTGAGCATCATGAAGTTTTAGAAAAGCTATCGGATAAAAACATCGCTAAATTTAAATTAGAACAAGATTATACTAAAGGGATAACAACAGGTGTAATAGTAGGTGCTATAGGAGCTATTTTATGGGGAGCAATTACTGTTGTAACCGAGTTTCAAATAGGATATATGGCAATAGCAATTGGTGCAGGTGTTGGTTTATCGATGAGATTTACGGGAAAAGGTATAGATCAAACTTTTGCAATTACAGGTGGTGTAATAGCCTTGTTAAGTTGTTTATTAGGTAATTTTTTAAGTGTTATTGGATTTATTGCAAATTTAGAGAGCTTAGGATATCTTGAAACTTTATATTTATTTGATTATAATCAATTAATCCCAATAATGGGCGAAACTTTTAGCCCGATAGATCTACTATTTTATGGAATCGCAGGTTATGAAGGATATAAATTTTCGTTCAGAACATTTACAGAAAAAGAATTATATGATCTTGAAAACTAAAAGGCTGTATCTAATATAAAATATATGCTAAAAAGAATGCTTTCCTTTATTTTATTATTTATTTGTTTGAATTGTAAAAATTATAATGAAAACAATCTTTCTGACATGTTAAATGGAGATTGGAAAAACAATTTTATTGTACATACTCCTTACGGAAGAGAAAACCATGAACTCTCTTTTACTTTTTTGGATACCATATGTTCTAACTATTCTAATGGGCGCTATGCAAATTTTATAATTAAAGACAGTATTTTAACTATAAAACATAAATTTTATACCTATAAAAGATATAAAAGAGGAGGCGAAATTTATCAATATAAATTAGATAATATTAACAAAAAGTCTTTTCAAGTTACTCCATTGTCTATAAATGCAAAAAAAACATTTTATAATCAAAGTAGAAAATTTACCAAAGTCAACACAATAAATAATTATAGATTCAAACATATTGGATTTTATTGTAACCAATGTTATGGGAGTTGCCCTTCTTTATATCTTGAGATAAGTGAGTCAGGAGAAATTTTATTTAAAGGAATTAAATATACTGAAATGAATGGTTTATATTTTGGAAAGCTAGATAAAGACATCTTAGATTTAATAAACAAAAAGATAAATTATATTAATTGGTCTGATCTGGATGAATCCTATAGTTCATCACAAACAGATCTTCAAACATGTAAAATTAGAATTTTACTCGATAATAATACCGAAATTAATTGTAGAATATACGGGCGAGGTAAGGAACCTTTTGAAATACATTATCTTTTTCATTTTTTAAAAGAATCTTATAAGTTTACGAAATTAGAAAAGGACTCTCTACTACAAAGTGAATTCAAATTCAAAGATTTAGCAATCCAAAGATACCCTCCTGTCCCTCCTCCTCCTAAACCAATAATTATTGAGAAATAGAACTATAAAAACATACTCTTATGACAAGTTATAACAATTTGAAAAACAATGAAATACCTCAATATAGCAATCGTTTTTTTAACATTATCTGCTTACGGGCAAAATTCCATTAAAATGAAAACACCTGAGAATGCAAAGGAAAAGTTTGCAGAATTTATAGCAAAGGAAAAGTTTTTGCCAGAAAATTATTACCCAGGAATTGCAGTCGAAAAAATGCGACCAATCTTAACTAAAAAAGTGAATCAATCTGCAGTAGACTTTCAAAAAATTTCAGAATCAAAAAATCCTACCAACAAAAAATATCACGAAAAAATAAAAATTGGACTTGCTAGATTCACAGACGTTTCTGTAGAGTTAGATACAGAAGATAGAGAACGAGTTTGCAGGTATTTTGAAGAGTTAATGGATATTATCGAACTTAAAAGTTCTAATGGACAATTAAACAAATTTATGTATGGATTTGATCTAGACATGCTCAAAGAAAAAAACTAAAATCTTTACTATGATTTAATTCGATAATTAATTCATCATAATAAAAATACTGAATATCTTGCGGGTTCTTATAAAAGAAAAATAATAGCTAAAAAATGAAACAAGCCATAACAAAATTTTTTATGCACGCAGAAAATAATTACTGGCTAGTTCCATGTGACCTCTAAAACAATACTATAAACACATGAAATTAGTTTTAGATTTTGTATTCATTACAGCATTTTTACTAAATACCTTAATCATATTTTTATTAGCTAAAAATTCATCTAAAGAGCTTCATAAAAGAATCCTTCAAATCATTTTTGTATTTATATCATTCTCTATTTGTTCTGTATACGCTTACTTGCATAAAATCAGGATATTATTTTACACAACATTTATTTTTGATCAATCTATAACCACATTTATTGGTCCATTGCTGCTTTTATATGTCAAGTCTATTTTTTTACCAAGTAAAGGTTTACTCAAAAAAAATAGTATTCATTTTATATTTCCTTTTCTTTGTTTGTGTATTATTACAATACCATCCCTTATCGCTACATATAACAAGGTTTATATCTTTGCGTATATCGCAAAATACGAAAATTATTTTCCTTTAATCATCCTGTATTCATTAGTGTACTGTAGTATTGCTCTACGAGTTTTACAAAAGGCTAAAGAGGTCATTAAGCATAACTACTCTAACGTAGAACACATGGATTTAACCTGGATAAAACGCTTGTTAATTGGTGCAATTTTTATTATAAGCATTGATGTTTTGTCTACATTATATGAATTATGGTTTGGAAAACTAGAATGGAATACTTTTTATCTTACTGCTATTGGTGTAGTTATACTTGTTATATATCTGGGGTATTATGGGATATTACAAACCAAAGTTTTAATTCCTTCCTTTTTAATAGCCCAAGTAGAAGAACCACAGGACATAAACATTTCTAAAACAGAAAACCCCGAAAAAACAAAACCAGCACTCCCCTACCAATATAGTGAATCCGAGTTAGACGAATTAGAGCAATCGCTAAATATGATTATGAAAGAGCAAAAACCATTTTTGGATGAAAATTTATCTTTAAATTCACTTGCTGCACTTTTGTCTATTTCTGACAAAAAACTGTCTACATTACTTAATCAGCGTATGCAAATATCTTTTTATGATTATGTAAATGGTTTTAGAGTAGAGGATGTTATTGATAAACTTAAAAATCCTTCCTACAATAAATTTACTTTATTGGCCATAGCCTTTGAATCTGGTTTTAATTCTAAAACCAGTTTTAATCGTATTTTTAAAAAAGTAACCGGTATTTCTCCATCTCAATATAAAAAACAGCTTCAATAAGCCTTATAATAAGTGCCAATTCTTCCTATGGAGCGTTTCATGCTTGGTCCTGCCCTTTATTTGCATCAAAAAAAGTAAATGAAACACATACGTATTACAATAATTTTAAGCTTAGGCTTTTTATTTGCTGCTAAAGCGCAATCTGTAGAGGACAGAAAAAATAAAATTGGTATACAAACCGGGTTCCTCCAAACGTACCATAAAGATGTAAACTTTTCCCCATTAAACAATACAGGTAATGGATATGGTTTTGGTCTTAATTATGAACGATCTACCCAAAAAAAACATCTAATCTTTAGTACGGTCCATTACTATGAATCTGTCTTGACATCCAAAGCTTCTGAGTTTTTTAAATACGACAGGTATCTTTTAAATTTTGAGATCGGGTTTTTATTTCATAAACCGCTCCCTAATAAAAACCTAAGACTAAACCTTGGGGGAAGCTTTCAAAGCAGGACAGACTTCATGGATTACAAAGATTTTAAATCCGTGTCATTCTTCAACTACCACGGTTTAGCTTTAAATAGCCGTTTAGAATATACCATAAACCCAAAACATAGCTTGGGATCGGCACTGTCTGTACCTGTTTTAGGGGTTTTGGTAAGACCTCCTTATACGGGTTGGGATAAATATATGATAGAAAACGAAGATAACTTCACGAAAGTGTTGTACAAAGGCAAGACAACCAGCTTAAATGATTTTTTTGGATATAACTGGCAGGTATTTTACAACTACCAACTATCCAAAAGAATAGGTATTCAACTTCAGTACCAATTACGCTACAATAAAACCAAACAGCCTAGTAAAGCTATTATTGCCAACCATCAAACATCTGTAGAACTAAACTTTAAATTTTAAACATGAAACGTATTATTATTTTACCCTTGGTTATAATCATTTTATTAGGTAGTTCGTGCGAAAAAATATTCTTGGAAGAGGATGAACCGAATACCCCTATAAATAATTTTGAGATATTCTGGAACGATTTTGACCAACATTATAGCTTATTTGAAGTAAGGGGATCTAACTGGGATAGTATATACAACGTATACAGACCCAGAGTAACGGAACAAACAAGCGATAGTGAATTATGGGATATTTTTAAATCCATGATTAGCTATTTAGACGATTCTCATACCATGATTTTACAACCCAAAAAAGATTTTGATCCTGACATCCATTATTTTGAATCCGGATCATCTGAGGTAGAAACGGTAGAAGAAGAATTTAGCCTTCCTCTTTTAAGTAATAAGTATCTTGAAAATATCTCTCTGTTAGAAAACCCTAAACCAGATTTAATACATCTTTCGGCCAAAATCAAAGATAAAAACATTGGCTATATTTATCTAAATGCCATCGAAGCGAAAAACCCTGATTTTATAGATGGTATCATTAACAAATTAAAAGATCATAAAGCCATTATTTTAGATCTTAGAAACAATACAGGTGGTAGTGACCCTATCGCTACCCAAATTGCAGGAAGATTTGCAACTTCTGAAAAGTTAGTGTATACCGTAGAGGAACGAAATGGTCCTGGGTATTCGGATTTTTCAGACAAGATATCGTATTATTCCAAAAAAACAGGAGATACATTTTATGATAAACCTTTACTGGTTTTAACAGATAAAATTACGGTAAGCGCTGCAGAAGTATTGTTATTACATCTTAAATCGTTTGAGCAAGTTACCCAAATAGGAGATGTTACCGCAGGAGATTTTTCAGATACTTCAATGAGGCGTTTTCTTCCTAATGGGTGGCAATACCGATATTCTATTTTTAAGTTTTTATTGCCTAATGGTAAAAGTCTGGACGGTATCGGTCATATCCCTGATGTATACGTTAGAAATACAGAAGATAACATTAAAAACGATGAAGATAAAGTAATGGAAACTGCTGTACAGTTTTTATCCAGTACTTATAATATAGAGTAATATAAACTCAAATATTACTATTTATGTCCCCTTTTACTAAATAAAGGAAATAATCATAAAAAAGATGTAAACACATGAAAAATAAATTTGCAAGACTATGTATATCATTTACACTTACTACCCTATTAAGCTGTCAATCTGATGATTCTAATTCTATAAATCTAGCTCCAGAAAGTTTTGATATTATAGTTAGCGAAATACAGTCTTCAAAAGCTAAATTAGCATGGACCAAGGCAAATGACCCTGAAGGAGCTGCTGTGTCGTACGATATTAAACTAAATAACAAAGAAATAACAACAAAAAACAGCAATCTTCAATATGAATTGATGGATCTTGAAAATAATAAAACTTATGAAGTAGAGATTATTGCTAAAGATGATAACAACAACACAACCAGTTCAAAAACTTCATTTACTACAAATGACCTGCCATTACCTTCTGATTTTGAAGTAATTGTTAAAAATGTAAAATACTCGACCGCTAGTCTAACTTGGGACGAATCTTTTACCTCAGAAAATAATTCTATTACTTATTCGGTTTACTTAAATAATAAGCTGGTACAGGACAATATTAATGAATTGGCATACGAACTCAATTCTCTAAATCATAACACTAATTATATTGGTAGATTAATTGCTACAGCAGATAATGGGAAATCCTTAATTAAAGATTTTGAATTTGTTACTTTAGAAAATCAATCCCCAACTAATTTTAATCTAAAGTTAAACGATGAGTACTCAGACCATCTTGGTTTTGCTTTTGTAATATTTGACTTTGACGAAGCTATAGATCCAGAAAACGATAGTATAGAATATTCTGCTTTCTTAAATGGGCAAGATGTTTATACCGATATTTTTGAAGGAGTGATCTATCCGGATCACCTAAACACCGTATCCAAACCGCTTCCTAACAAATATCTTAGATTACAAAACCTAAACGGAAACACAACGTATAGCTTGCAAATACAAGCAAAAGATACCTATGGCAATGTAAGTTTCAGTAACACTATCCAATTCAAAACAAAAACCACAGCCCCAAATAACTTTGAAATCAATACATATAGTGACGGTAATGGTAATTTATATGTTGATTGGAATAGGCTTACCGAAACTAATTTTATTCTTGGGGATATTAATACACTAGAAAACATTTCTATTTACTTACTTGATGGAGAAAAAAAATCACTTAGTAAAGTTGGAGTCGATCACTATGCAGACAGTCATACCGCTACATTTAATACTAGTGAGATCCCTGCTAATAAAGAATACCAACTTCAAATAGTTTTAGATTGGAAGTTTAATAACAAACAATCCTACAGCAATGTAGCTACTGTTGTTAATAAAGTATATTCTGCAACTTCTGTTAAAGGAAAAGAAGCAAAAATTTACAACTCTGGTTCTGCATATTTCCCTTTACAATTTACGGTGACTTTTATAGATAGTTTAATTTCAGAATATACTGATTATGAAATTACCGCGATTCGAATAAATGAGTATACATTTGATAATTTTGTATTTATCGAACAAGGAGCAACAAACAAAGGATATTTAACCGGAAACATTACACAAGAGCAATTTGACATGCTAAAAAATTCCAGCACCCAAAACTCTGGTATAGAAATTAAAGACGAATCAGGGTACCACTACATCAATATGCCAAATGGCTACTCTATTGTTAACTAACCTGTATTGATAATTCAGGGTGGTAATATTTCTTGTACTGGATATTCAAAAGATAAATAGTATTAGTATATCTCAAAACTATAACTTCGAAAAAATAAATCCCTTTGCAATGAGGGGTTTATTTTTTTAAAATTTCTGTTATATTGTTTTTAACCCAACAAAAAATTATGGTTTTTCTTTATCTTGAATCCATTTTGCAAAATACCGATACAACTCACCATTCGTTATATTCGCCCCCTGTTGGATTAAAGCAAATTTATCTGCGTTTTTATCTTTACCATATTGCTTAGAAGCATTATAAAAAACCACTTCATCATTTAATAAATTATTTCGTAACCATTGGTACCCTTCTTTAGTGGTAATATCTACAGATTCCTTATTTACTTTTATTGAAATAAGCAACATTTGGTCTTCGGCCAATTCAAACAAATGTATTTGATTTTTTGAAAAATGCTCTACATATCGGGCATTACCAAGAACTTTTTCCCAAACTAAATCACTAAAAACATCTATTTCTTCCTCGGCAACCTCTGGCTTATTTAATTTAATATCGTTCCACTCCTCTACGGTAATTGTTTGGGCAGACAAAAAATTGATAAATTCTACATGTAACTCCTCTAATTGCTCTTTGCTTAATCTTTGGTATTTCATTTTAAAAAAATTGATTGCAAAAATAAGTATAAATAAGAAAACCGCCCTTATATCCATGAGCGGTTTTTACTTCTATTATGATTTTACTTTTTTTAGTACATCCACAAAAATCAGTTAAAGATATATCGTAACCCAACCTGCGCCTGCCATCTGGACCTAAGACTTGAATCATACCCAAAAGTCTTAACCAAATCAGAATTAAAAGAATAGGTAGAGGTGTTTGTATCATCTACGTTAACTCCTAAAACTTGTACATTATTAGGCTGCTGCACTAATCCCCAATCTGAATGGATCAAATTGCCAATGTTTAAAACATCCAAACTAAACTGGATAGTATTTACTCTTTCTCCTACATTAATATTAAAATCCTGTATAAATTTAAAATCTATTTTATTTCTCCAGGGTGCTATGGCACCATACCGTTCTGCATACCTTCCCCTATTTTCACGAAGATAGTCATCTTGTTGAATATAGGCTTCAAAAGCAGCCCTCTGTGCCTCTCTGGTATTAAAATCAGAACCGCTAAAATTATACGTTGCCAATTGATCCTGTGTAGGAATATAAATTAAATCGTTTAACCCAGACCCGTCTCTATTAATGTCCCCTGCATAGGTATAATTAAATCTGCCTCCCTGAGCAAACTCTGCGAAGGCAGAAATAGTAGTAGCATATTTATCATTGCCATACGACCATTTTTTTGAAGCTACCGCAATAATTCGATGCTTGTCTCCATATTTTGAATAGGACTGAACATCATTATTTACGTTTCCTAAAGCAGGGTTACCGGCAAATGCATCCCCGGTAATTTCAGCTTCTATAGAATTAACATCTTTAGAATCCAAGTAGCTATAGGCAACACTGGCATACAAATTATTTGTAAAGTTTTTGGCAGCTTTAAAAGAAGCATTGATAACTCTTCCTTTATTAGAATTAGTAAGTACAAAAGCATTGTTAGTTCCTTTATCTGTATCACTATAAATATCTCTGTTATCTATTCCTGCTAAGGTTCCCGAAGGTGTTTTCAATCTCCAATTCTGTACATGTACTCCGTTTATATCATTGGTATAAGCAAAATCCCCGGTAAGGATTATTCCATTCTTCAATCTGTAATCCACACCAAAACTGGATCTCCAAACTTGTGGAAATTGAAAATCCGGATCTACCATCTGAAAAAATCCATCATCTGCGCCACTAACCTGATTTCCTATCCATACAAATGGTAGTCTGCCTGTAAATATACCTGTACCTCCACGAACCTGAAAAGTTTTATCTCCTTTTACATCATAATTAAAGCCTAACCTTGGAGATAACAATAATTTATCTGATGGTAATACGGTAGAATCCAGATTCACTGCTTCTCCTGTAGATGGATCATAATACACTGTACTATTATCTCTGGAGGCACCATTATCTGTATCTATATACTTTTGGATAAGATCTGCTGTGTCAAAATATAGTGGTTTATCAAATCTAAGCCCATAAGTAAACTTAAATTGCTCTGTGATATTCCATTCTTCCTGAATATAAAATGCTAATTGCCCTACATTTAATTCTGCTAATTTAAAACCTCCATCATTACCTTGCCCCGCAGTATTTAAAGCAGTAAATCTTTCTTGGGCAAATTGTAAGTTTTGTGATAATCCACCATTTGCATTATTTGCATCTGCAACAAAATCATTAACAGAGTTGTAAGAATTAAATAACCCAAAATAAGTTCCATCAGAAAATCCTGCAAAACGCTCAAAAGCTGTTAAATTAAATGAATTTTTAAATCTAAACATTTCAAAAGAAGCCCCCACAGTAATTGTATGATCTCCTAAGAAAATATTAAGATTGTTAGTTGCCTGAATTACTTTTTGATCTAATTTATTATTAATAGAAAAAGGTTCATGACCAGCGATGATATAATTAGAGCCTGCTCCATCTTGAATAGTTATTACTGGTGCTGGTACAGATAATGGGTTTCTGAAATCATCAAAATGAGTATAACCTGCCTGAAATTTATTTGAAAAAGTGTTAGAGAGCCTGGAATTAACTTCTAGCTGAAAAGAGTTGATGTTATTATTAATCTCATAACCTGAATTTTCAAATTGTAGCGTTGCTGCACTAGGACCACGAATACCTATAGCCGTTGGGTGTGCTGGTTTTTCTTTTGATGCTCTTAAAAAATTATAGATTATAGCTGCACGATGCTTATCATTTACATTCCAGTCTAACTTAAAAATACCTTTTATAGATTCTGAGTCATAAGTAAACCCTTTATATGCCCCTGTATTATACCCTAGGTTTGCCAACGCATTGCTTACTGCCAATAAATCGGATTCTGCTACTCTGGATTCGTTTATTGCACCACTACCGGTATTAGGTAACCAGGGAGCTCCTAAATCTGTACGTTGGTCTCTTTCTGCATTTGCAAAAAAGAATAGTTTATTTTTAACAATTGGGCCACCAATACTAAAACCATATTGTCCTTGTTCCAGATCTGACTTAAATACATCCTCTCCTTTTATTTTTCCTCCAGTTAAATCTTCATTTCTAAAAAATCCATAAACAGTTCCTTTAAATATATTAGTTCCACTTTTGGTAACAGCATTAACAGATGCTCCTGTAAACCCGGATAATGTAACATCATAAGGTGCTGTGGATACTTGAATTTGTTCAATTGCATCTAAAGAAATTGGTTGTGCATCTGTTTGCCCTCCAGGGGTGGCCGCATCTAACCCAAATGGATTATTAAATATAGCTCCATCCAAACTAAAATTATTGAACTGGTCATTTCTTCCTCCAAAAGAGTTTCCACTTGCTGTTGGCTCTAATCTGGTAAAATCGGCTGCAGATCTCGAAATAGTTGGTAAAGTACTTAATTCTCTTCTTCCAACACTAGTTTCAGCTCCAGTACGTTCGCTACTAAAAGTGCTATTTTTACTACTAGTTATCACTACTTCTGCCAGTTCATTATTTTCTTCTGCCAAAATGATATTAAGATTAAATGTCTGTCCTAGTTGTAAAAAAACATCATCCAAAAGATATTTTTTAAAACCAACATAGCTTACTGTTATTCTATATGGCCCTCCTACTCTTAAATTATTTAGATTATACCGTCCATCAAAATCAGTAATCCCGCCATAAGAAGTTCCTGTAGGCGTATGCACAACAGCAACATTAGCTCCTGGTAATAATTGGTTCGCATTATCTCTTACAATTCCAGAAACATTAGAGGTAGTTACCTGAGCGTTACCTGAAAATCCCAACAACACCAATACTATTAGAATATTTTTTTTCATTTAATAATAACATTTAATTTATAGAATAAAAATAAAATAAAAAAATCGCTCAGAAGAGCGATTTTTTTATTCTTATAAAACAGTTATTAACCGTTTTTTCCTTATTAAGCTTGAGGAATTACCTCAAAAGAAACAGTAGCAATAACTTCTCTGTGAAGGCGAACAGAAGCTTCATACTGTCCAAGACGTTTTATAGTCCCTCCTGGTACGGTAATAAACTTTTTTTCTATCTCTACTCCTTGTTTTGCAAATGCTTCTGCAACATCTGCGCTAGAAACAGAACCAAATAATTTATCTCCGGTTCCTATTTTTGCAGAGATCTTTACTTCTAATGCTCCAAGCTGGTTAGCTATTTTTTGGGCATCTTCTATCTCTTTCTTTTCTTTAAAAGCACGTTGCTTTAAAGTTTCTGCTAGTACTTTTTTTGCTGAAGGAGTAGCTAACACTGCTAATCCACCAGGAATCAAATAGTTACGACCATAACCATTTTTAACTTGTACTATATCGTCTACAAATCCTAGATTCTCAACGTCTTTCTTTAATATAAGTTCCATTATGTTATGACGAATTTTATTTTAATAAATCACCAACGTATGGCATTAGAGCCAAATGTCTTGCTCTTTTTACAGCAACACTAACTTTACGTTGATATTTTAATGAAGTTCCTGTAAGACGACGAGGTAATAGTTTACCTTGTTCATTTACAAATGCCATTAAGAAATCAGGATCTTTATAATCAATATATTTAATACCCGATTTTTTGAAACGACAATACTTCTTAGTTTTTGTTGTATCTATATTAAGAGGAGTAAGATATCTGATCTCTCCATCTTTTTTTCCTTTAGCTTGTTGTTCTATAGATGACATAATTAAGCTTTTTGTTTATTTCTGTTTCTTCTTTTTTCTGCCCAAGCAATTGCATGCTTGTCCAAACGTACAGTAAGGTAACGCATTATACGTTCGTCTCTTCTGTATTCTACTTCTAAAGCATTAATCGCCTCACCGGATACCTGATACTCAAACAAGTGATAAAATCCACTTTTTTTATGTTGGATTGCATAAGCAAGCTTTTTAAGCCCCCAATCCTCTTTTGATATCATCTTGGCACCGTTAGAAACAAGAATATCTTCATATTTCTTTACTGTTTCCTTTATCTGATCTTCAGATAAAACGGGATTCAAGATGAAAACAGTTTCGTATTGATTCATAAAAATCTATTTTTAAATTAAAATTGGCTGCAAAAGTAACATTATTTTTTGGATTTTCAAATCTTATTTTCACTTCGATGAAACACTATTTTTATCGATAAAAAACCAAAATTGTTTGTGGAAACAATTTATATTCATTAATATTGTACTTAGAAAATAACACTATACAAGTGGAACAATCTCAATTAAAATGTGCGGTAGTAGATGATTCCCGCCTTCAGCGACTAGCTATTGTTAAGCTAATAGACGAACATTCATCACTAGAATTAGTGGCTGAATGGAATAATGCTATTGAAACTAAAAATGGTTTACTCGACACCCAGGTTGACTTATTATTTCTGGATATCGAAATGCCTATCTTAACCGGGTTTGATCTTTTGGATGACTTAGAAAACAAGCCTCATATTATTTTTGTTACAGGAAAAACCAAATATGCTTTTAAAGCTTTTGACTATGATGCTATCGATTATTTAAGAAAACCTCTTAAAAAAGATCGTTTTAATGCTGCTGTAGATAAAGCTCTTAGCATGTCTCGTATTGGCGGTGAAAATACTGTAATTGAAGATGATGACTATATTTTTGTAAAAAGCAACCTGAAAAAGCGAAAAATATTCCTTAATCAATTAAAATATGTAGAAGCTTTAGGTGATTATGTAAAACTTATTATGGAAGACGGAGATCCTATTGTTGTTTTGGCAACTATGAAATCTTTTGAAGCACAACTTCCTGAAGATCGTTTTTTAAGAATTCACAAATCTTATATCGTTAACCTAGACAAAGTAGAACGTTACAACAGTCGTAATATAGAAATAGCAGACGAAAAAATACCCCTTAGCCGACATAAAAAACATTCTTTAATTGAAGCTTTGAATAACAGTTAATAATTATCTACATTAATTATAACTCTTACTCCTGAAAATTCTTTTATAGTTTTAAAAGAAGTATTTATTTTTTTAACAACTTCTTTTGTTTTATTTAAAGATTGACCATGTGGTATTTTTATTACTATATTTTTATGATATTGGTTTCTAATTCTTGATACAGGAGGGAATTCGGGACCTAAAACATTTTGTTTAAACACATTTTTAAGAGATTTTGCTAACCAATCTGTAGCTTCATTTACTTTGTTATAGTCCTTGTGTTTGCTTGTGATCTTTATTAACTTATAAAAAGGCGGGTACTTATATTGATGCCTTTCTTCGATTTGGTCTGCATACATTCCTGAGTAATCGTTAACAGAAACTTGCTGCAAAATTTGATGATAGGGATTATATGTTTGAATCAAAACCTTACCTCTTTTTTTTGTTCGACCAGCCCTGCCTGCTACTTGCTGCATTAGTTGGTAACTTCGTTCATGAGCTCTAAAATCAGGAAAGTTTAGTAAATTATCTGCGTTCATTACTCCAACCAGGCTCACATTTCTAAAATCTAAACCTTTAGAAAGCATTTGCGTACCTACAAGAATATCGATCTCCCTGTCTTCAAAACGATTTATAATTTTTTCATACCCGTGCTTACCTCTGGTCGTATCCTGATCCATTCTTCCTATTTTATAATCAGGAAACAATTCTTCTAATTCTTTTTGTATTTGCTCGGTACCAAAACCTTTTGTACTTAAATCTACACTATCACAAGCATTGCATTTTTGTGGCATAGCTATATTATATCCACAATAATGGCATCTTAATTGGTTTTTAAAACTATGAAAAGTAAGACTTACATCACAATTAGGACATTGAGGCGAATGACCGCAAGTATTACACTCTATTACAGGGGAATATCCTCTTCTGTTCTGAAAAAGAATCACTTGTTCTTCTTCTTTTAATGCATCTTGAATAGCTAACAGCAAAGTGTCACTAAAATGCCCTGTCATTTCTTTTTTTCTATATTTTGTTTTAATATCTACAAGATTAATTTCGGGCATTAAGACATTTCCATATCTCCTTGTTAATTGTACAAATCCATAT
This sequence comes from Aquimarina sp., assembly GCF_977115655.1. Lineage (NCBI taxonomy): Bacteria > Pseudomonadati > Bacteroidota > Flavobacteriia > Flavobacteriales > Flavobacteriaceae > Aquimarina > Aquimarina sp. The sequence continues at coordinate 85,936 of NZ_CDSBKO010000010.1, read as the reverse complement.
TTTCCTTGCTGTGCGTTATAATAAGTTTCAATTGAAGGAGTTGCTGATCCCAAAATAATTTTGGCCCCAAACATTTTTGCCAAAACAACAGCTGTATCTCTGGCATGATATCTTGGTGCCGGGTCATATTGTTTAAAAGTGTTTTCATGCTCCTCGTCTACTATTATTAATTCCAAATCTATAAATGGTAAAAATATTGCGGATCTGGCTCCTATTATTATGCGTGCTTTTGATTTTTTATCTTTAACATTGTTCCAGGCTTCTACTCTTTCATTAACTGAATACTTGGAATGATAAACGGTAAGTTGTTCTCCAAAATACTCTTGCAATCTGGTAATAAGTTGGGTAGTAAGTGCTATTTCTGGCAATAAATACAAAACTTGTTTTCCTCTTTTAATAGTCTCCTCTATAAGTTTAACATACACTTCGGTTTTACCAGAAGAAGTTACCCCATGAAAAAGACATACATCCTTTTGTTCAAAAGACTTTTTAATTTCTCCTAAAGATTTTAACTGATATTCATTAAGTTGTTTTGTTTCTTCGTTTTTTTCTCCCAAATACTGAATTCTATCTGTCTGTAAATGATACTCTTCTAATATTTTTTTATCAATCAATGATCGCACTACAGCAGCAGAGCTTTTTGACGTTTTTAAAAGCTCATCAACTTTTATTGGTTTTTTAGTTTTTGCCTGTATTGTAAACAGATGAAGCAAAACTTCGCGCTGCTTTGGTGCTCTTGCCATAGAATCCAGCAAGTCTCTTAATGATTCCTCTTTGGCATACTCTACGTTCAATCGTATATACCTTACCATTTTAGGTTTATACTGCTCATAAATTTCTTCCTGAACTATAATTACTCCTTTCTCCAGTAACCGTTTTATCACAGGAAGCACATTTTTTTTTCCTACTATATCCATCACCTCTTGTATACGAAGAAGGCTTTGGTACTGAAGAGCTTCATAAATTAAAAATTCATCATCTCTTAAAAGAGATTCTTCAAAACCTGAAGATTCATTTTTATGAATAATGGTTTCGCTTTCTAATAAAAAAGCCCCGGGTAAAGCTGCTCTCATAACTTCCCCTTTTGTGCTTAAATAATAATCTGAGATCCATGACCATAGTTGCAACTGATTTGATGTAACTATTGGAGATTCATCAAGGATATGCTCTATTTCTTTTGCTTCATAAACCAAGGGAGGCGTTTGATGTACTTTGGTCACCAAAGCAGCATATACTTTGCTTTTTCCAAATTGAACAGCTACACGCATTCCTGGTTTCAAAAAACCAGCTTCGTCTTTATTAATACTATAAGTAAACTCTTTATCAAGAGGTATAGGAAGAATTACATTTATAAAATACGACATTATCAATTTTAACTAAGAGCCAAATATTAAAAGCACTATTGTAACAAAAATACAAGTTTAACCCGAATTATCTATATCATTCAGTTAAGAATTTAAACTACTGATTTAGAGTTTGTTAACAACAAATTCCAGTCCCATTATTCAAAGAGATGACAAATTACCGGAATGGCAAAATAACCAAAACACAATGCTTTCTGCTTGTTCATTCTAGCGTAGGCTGAAATCTATGATGGAGTAAAGGGGTATTTTACTTTTACAGATATTTAATCCTCAAAAAGATACAGCTTAACTTAACGACATTGCCCGAATTATACATCAGAAAATCTATTGTTACTAAAATTATACTTTGGTTTAGTTCTGTACAAGTGTTATGCTTGATGCCGTATCAAGTTCTGGAACAAGCTTTTTGTCCTGAACAAATCAATAATCCCGGAGCAAGTGGTTTAATTTTTAAGAATAAAAAAATCTGACTTAAATATAAAATCAGATTTTAAAAATATTTTGAATATCTATTATTGACCCGCTCCCAGCATTCCTCCTTTAATGATTTGACAAGCTGGCTCATTTCCTAACCATATTTTAAACAAGGCATATTTAAAGTCCCGTCCTTCTATAAAACCCAACTCCTTTCCATTTTTATACGTTTTTACACCTTTTCCCTTTAGATAAACCAGATCATAAAAGTCATTAATCTGCATAGGCGAATCAAATAATTTAAGAAAATCGTCTATTCTTGCATCCAGACTTTGTGTATTACCAAACATAGCATCATCAAAACCTTTTTTGAATACCTTAATCATTCTTTCATTAGTAACCTTATTGGATGCAATATTTAATCGAATAGCCATGGTTTCGTCTGAGTCCAACACTTTTTTATCGTCTGTATATGGTGTTTTTGTATAAAGTGTCCCCGAGTAAGTTTTAAAAGATAAAACTTTTCTCATTGCACCTCCATTATATACTAGTTCTTCTCCTTCAAAATCAACCTTATCAGGAACTACAACACTACCTATTCTAATTTGTGCTATAGCAGAGATACTGAAAATAGCTGCAATAACCAGAGGAATTATTTTTTTCATTATTTAGTTTTTTATTGATTACTAAGAATTTGGTCATAAACATTTCAAAAAACTAACATTAAAAAAATGTTAAAATTAAAAATAAGCAATAAAAACCGGCTGAGTCAGATTCTAACCCATTGCTGGGTTCGGTATAAAAAAGCTATATAACCTCTAACATTAAGGATATTTGGTTTATTTTTATCTATCCATATTTTACATCGATATGTTTTACCATTTTCTGGGTCCATAATTGTTCCGTTCTCATATTCATCCTCGTCCCTTTCCAGTCCTTTAAGGATAACCATTCCTTCTATTGGCTTATTATGATCTTCTCCTTTGCAAGCAATACAAATTTGATCTTTGTTAATCTCATCCAGTACTTTTCGTATTTTTCCAAACCATTTCCCCCCGTTTTTGTATATCTCTACAACAGACCGAGGTTTACCTGTATTATCGTCAATTGTTTTCCAACTGCCTTCTATCTGACTTTGCAATGGTAAAGTTCTGAAAACAAGAAAAACAAGGATAAAAAATATTTTATAAAAATTCATATTCCTACCGTATTTATCCATTTTAATAATTAAAGAATCAAAATTCAACTCCCACTGAGGGTCTAATCCTCTTTGATGGGCTCAAAAACAAAAATATATTTAATGATGTAATGACGCAATGATATAATGACGCAATGATATAATGACGCAATGATATAATGACGCAATGATATAATGATGCAATGATATAATGACGCAATGATATAATGATGCAATGATGCAATGATATAATGATGTAAGGATGTAATGATGCAATGATGTAATGACGTAATGATGTAATGATACAAACCTAAGGCTTTTATATTTTGCAACATAACTATCAACGTAAACACCAGAAATACTAATCAATTAAAAAATACAGAATATCAAAAAAAGGTTTGGTAATTCTAGCAATGTCGTTAAGTTAAGGATTTAAACTATGGATTTAAAGTTTGTTAATGATGGATTCTAGTCCTGTTCTTCAATGGGATGACAAATTTCCGGAATGATAAAATAACCAAAATACAATGCTTTCTGCTTGTTTTTCCGGCGCAGACAGGAATCCCATGATGGAAGTAAAGAGGTATTTTGCTTTTACAAATATTTAATCCTCAAAAAGATACAGCTTAGCTTAATGACATGGATAATTTTAATTGCTATCAAAACTATATTTGGGTATTTTACCTTTTACTCCTTTAAAAAAAGAGTACATAATGATAAGATCTTTTTCTATATCTCCGGTAGGATAAAATGGCTCTGATATTTTATTTTGTTTTTTTCCAAAATCAAATGCAACCATAATAATAGGTACATTAGCAGCCATCGCAATATGATAAAACCCTGTTTTCCAGTTTTTTACTTTTTTTCTTGTTCCTTCTGGAGCTAAAGACAAACGCAACTCTTTTCTTTGTTTAAATAATTCTGCAATTGCCTCTACCTTATTTTGTCCAGAAGTTCTATCCAAGGATATACCTCCTACTTTTCTAAGATACCATCCTAAGGGCCATCTAAAAAGTTCTTTTTTACCTAAAAAACTAATTTTAACATCTTGCAATTGCCTAATCAACAACCCTATATAAAAATCATGCCAACTGGTATGAGGTACCACAATTATAACGCATTTATCTATAGTTTCGGCTTTAAAACTCCCTATTATTTTCCATCCTAAAACCCTGTGATATATAAAGGAAGAAAATCGTTTCATCTGTTAGTGTTTTATAAGCAATAAGATAGAATTTACTCACAAACTCTATCTTATCCTTAATTTATTGTGACCTAAAATAAATTATAATGAGCGATAAATTTCTTTCAATTTATTTGCATTTATTTTAGATTTCCAGTCATGCCCAAGTGCATTTTCCCAAAGAGGCTCCAGACTTAAAGCAACAGAAGTCATTACATTTAATTGATCTTCGGTTATATTGGCACAAACCCCTATAGGCAAATTAATATTGTGATACTCTTTCATTTTTTTAAACAATGCAACACCTTCCGGATAGTACTCTTCGAGTTTATCAAAAACTATACAATTGCCTATCCCGTGTTTAGTACCCAGTACATACGCCAATCCATAGCTCATTGCATGAGCAACACCTACTTGAGAATATGCAATACTCATACCTCCATGCCATGAAGCCATCATTAGTTTTGCATCTGCTTCTTCTTTATCTAAATCAGACCCTAAAAATATTTCCTTACAAAGATCTAATGCTTTTTCTCCATAGCTTTGACTAAAAGCATTGAGGTATGTTCCGTCCAAAGATTCTATACAATGAATATAACAATCCATACCTGTATAAAACCATTGATCTTTGGGCACATCATGTATTAACTCTGGATCCAGTACTACTTGATCAAAAGGTGTAAAATCTGAATTTATACCTAGTTTACGTTCTGGTCCTGTAAGTACTGTTGTACGGGATACCTCTGCACCTGTCCCTGAAATGGTGGGGATTCCTACATGGTATATTGCTTTATTATTAACCAGATCCCAACCTTGATAATCTGCTGCACTACCCGGATTTGATAGCATAATCGCTACAGCTTTTGACAAATCCAGTATAGAACCACCTCCAATACCTATAATCCCACTAGGAGTATATTGGTGATCTTTTTTTATTTTGGCAACTATAGCGTCTACTTGAGATGTTTTAGGTTCTTCTGCCGTGGATATGTATATAATTTGGTCTGTATATAACAACAAAATTCTATCCTGAATAAATGAGGTATTATTCTGAAAAACATCATCTATTAAATAAATAAATGGGGCAACTCCATTTCGTTCTGGTGAAATAATATCACTAACCTGATCAAAAGCTCCTTTCCCAAACACAACTTTTGGTACCATAGGGAAATTTTTGTGCTTAGAAACTTTTACTTTTTCTGAGGTTGTTATAGATTTTGGATTCAATAGATTTTCTTTATTTATTATTCTTTTTGCTTTTTCCAGGTCTTCCGGGGTATCAATTTCGACGCCTTCATGCATGGTTTCTACCATTTTTATATTTTTACCATATTCCAGATACCTTATACATTCTATTTTTTCTGAAGCTTCTATAGAACGCATAGGCAATCTGTAAAAATCTAAAATAGCTTGCTTTCTAAATGCATAAACGCCTTTATGTTTATAATATACATGATTTATTTCTTTATCTCTTGGATAGGGAATGGGAGCACGTGAAAAATATAAAGCATAATCTTTTTCATCTACTATGACTTTAACACTATTAGGGTTCATAATATCTTCCCAATCCTTCATAGGTGTCATAAGACTAGCCAAATCTATATGTTTTGAATCTTCCTGATAGAATACATTGAGTACTTTTTCCAAACTTTCTCTATCTGTAAAAGGTTCATCTCCCTGAACATTTACAACAATATCAACATCCATATCTTCAACAGCTTCTGCAATTCGATCACTCCCACATGAGTGCTCTTTATTACTCATAATTGCAATACCGCCATTAGAAGTTATTTCTTGATATATAATATCACTATCTGTAACCACAAATACAGATTCAAATAGTCCAGAATTAAGGGTAGCTTCATAAGTTCTCCTAATAACACTTTTACCCCCAAGGTCTTGCATTAATTTACCAGGAAATCGCGTGGCCGCGTATCTCGCAGGAATCATTGCGATGGTTTTCAGAATATTTTTGTTCAAAATTTATTGCTTTTCTTCATTTGCAAAAATAACTTTTTTATATTAATTCTCTAACTTTGTCAACTATTTAGTTTTATCAAAATTTATTAAAAAAATATTAAAATACGAGTTTTTAATTACTTATACTCATCAATTCTCGCTAAAAAAGTCATTTTTAAATCCAATTAGGTATAATTTTTTTTTAGCTCTGGTGATTGCTGTATATAACCATCGCAAATAATCTTTATTTATTCCATCTGCAAGGTATGGTTGTTCTATAAATACATTGTCCCATTGTCCTCCTTGCGATTTATGACAAGTTATTGCATAGGAAAACTTAACCTGTAAACTATTAAAAAACCTATTGTTTTTAACTCCTATAAATTTTTTATACTTAGATTTTTCATCTTCAAAATCTTTCATCACTTCTTGATATAGCTTATTGGATTCATCATAAGTTAAAGATGGGGTTTCTGAGGTTAAAGTATCTAATAACAAAACCGTTTCAAAAGGTTTTTGGTTGGGATAATCTACCATTTCAACATTTACAACAGCAAATCTAAATCCATATAATTCTTTTATAGAATAAATTTCCAGAACCTTAATTATATCTCCATTTGCGATAAAACCAGCTTCACTTTTATTATCTAACCAAAAATAGTTATTCTTAACCACCATTAAATAGTCTCCAGAAGACAGTTCTTCTTCCTGAAAAAGTATTCGTGATCTAATTTGTTGATTATAAATATTTGCTCTTTTATTAGATCTCAATATAATTACTGATTCTTCCTGTCCTGAACTAGAGTATGCTTCATTTAGTGCTTCCATGATTTCATGACCGTCAAAAAACCTTATTACATCCGGGTATCCATTTATTTGAAACTGAAACGAGCTATAGTATCCATCATTCAAAATTTCTCTTAATCGGGTAGCATTCATTAGTATACCGCTATTTTCTGCTTGCCGTACAACCTCGTCTAATTCTATTTGAGTAACATCTTTGTTAAATCCTACTGAAAGGATATTAGGATCTAATGCCGGGCTAACTTCTAATTTTACAGGAGGTAACTGTGCGGTATCTCCTATAAAAAGGATTTTACAATTAGATCCTGAATATACATACAGCATCAGATCATCCAGCAAAGATCCGTTTTCAAACAGTTTACTATCACTTGGAGTATCGGGAATCATCGAAGCTTCATCTATTATAAAAATTGTATTACGGTTTTTATTTTGTTTTAGTTGAAAAGCTACTCCCCCGCTTTTGTTTTTTTTGGGGTAATAAATATTTCTGTGAATAGTCTGGGCTTGTTTACCAGAAAAATTACTAATTACTTTGGCTGCTCTTCCTGTAGGAGCCAAAAGAATTGCATTTAATTTGGCTTTCCATAGGTTTTTAACCAAAACTCCTATCAAAGTAGTTTTTCCTGTACCTGCATAACCTTTTAATAAAAAAAGTGATTCTTTTGATCCCGATAACATAAAATGGGATAGTTTTTGAAGAACAATATCTTGTTTTATAGTAGGTTCAAAAGGAAAATCTTTTTTTAGTATTTCATAAAACTCTTTTTCCTTCATTAAAAAAATATATCTGTATGATTCATATCTCTGCTAATAATTCAAAGATAAGGAGGATTTTTTGGCAATAAACTTTTACGATTAAAAAAAAATTGTAGATTTGCGTATACACTAATGTTTAAAGCTAAATCATAAAATGAAAATTGTTGTTCAATTAGTTCTGTGGGTAGTTATAGGATTCTTAGGATACTTAGTATTCAATTCTGTTAACGGTCCTGTTAAGTTCAATAAAATAAAGCAAGTTCGATATGCTAAAGCTGTTGAGAATTTGAGGGATATCCGTACTGCGCAATTAGCATATAGATCGATAACCGGAAAATTCGCAAAAGATCCAGCTCAATTAATTACATTTATCGACACTGCTAAATTTACTTTAACCCAAAGAAGAGACTCTAGTTTTATTAGATTCAACAAAATACTTAAGATTGATGAACCAAGGGATACTGTTGTAGTTGATACTCTTGGATACGCGTCTGTTAAAGATTCATTATTTAAAACAGGGAATCACAAAAACATGATGAAAGTACCAATTGAAGGTGTTGATGCTAATTTTGAAATGGATGCTGGTTTTATTAATAAAAACGATCTGAGAATTGCTGTTTTTGAAGCTAAAGTTTCTAAAGACATACTTTTGCATGACCAAGATAAAGATCTTTTATCTCAGGAAAAAGAAGTACAATCTGTAGATGGTGTAAACGGACCTTTTCTATCTGTAGGATCAATGACAGAAGTTATGACTTCTGGTAACTGGCCAAGAACTTATGGTGCAAACGACCAATAACATAGCCAATAAATTAAAAACATTGTCCATTCAGGTAAGCTTGAATGGACTTTCTTTTTGTGTTATAGATAATTCTTTAAATGAGATTATATCTCTGAACTATGAAAATTTTGGGATACAACTAGCCCCCAAACAGGTTCTTGAAAAAATAAAATCCATTTTTGATCATAATCATCAACTAAAAAGGTCGTTTGATAACATAGAAGTAATTTATCAAAATGATTTATATACTGTTGTTCCAAAATCCCTGTTTAAAGAGGAATTATTAAGCGACTACCTTAAATTTAACATAAAGGTACTTGATAATGATTTTATCGCTTATGATGAATTAGACAGGCATGATATTGTATGTGTGTACATCCCATATACAAATATTAATAATTTTTTTTTCGAATCTTTTGGTTCATTTACATATAAGCATACCAGTACTATATTAATCGATACTTTACTTACACAAGAAAAAAACAATCTGTTTACCACTGTTTTTGCCAATATAAATGAAGTTTCTTTTGATTTAGTTGTTATCACTAAAGGAAATCTTATTTTGAGCAACAATTTTCCTTACCAAACTAAAGAGGATTTTCTCTACTATTTGATGTATACCACAGAGCAATTAAAATTAAACCCGGAAGAGTTTAAATTAGTTTTTTTGGGCAATATTTTAAAGAATAGTGATTTTTTTAAAATTGCGAACACCTATATTCGAAATGTGAGCTTTGGTAATTTTTTCAACAACTTAAAAACAGGTTCTAATGTAGATCCCTTTGAGTCTCATCAACATTTTGTTTTACTAAGTCATTTCTAATATGCGCATTATTTCGGGAAAATATAAGGGAAAAAGACTAACTGCTCCAAAAAAGCTTCCAGTTCGTCCAACTACAGATATGGCCAAAGAGGCCTTGTTCAATATTATAAACAACAGCTATAATTTTTCTAATATAACTGTTTTGGATCTTTTTACAGGTACAGGAAACATTAGCTATGAGTTTATATCCAGAGGTACAGAAAATATAACTGCAGTAGATTCTCATTATGGGTGTTTAGGATATATCAAAAGTGTAGCAAAAGAACTTGACTTTTCTATAGAGATAGTCAAAAGCGATGTTTACAGCTATCTTGAAAAAGTAAAACATAAAGCAGATATAATTTTTGCAGATCCGCCTTATGATTTTACTGATGACCAATTTTTAAAAATTCCTTCTTTAGTTTTTGAAAATGATTTATTAAACAAAGATGGTATTTTGATTATTGAACATTCCAAACACACTTCTCTCGAAAAATCTCCTTATTTCAGTAATGCAAGAAAGTACGGTGGATCTACTTTCAGCTTTTTTGAAAAATAATTTTTTTTATATTACACACTCTGCCCCCATTACTGATGTTCGAATAGTGTTTTCATCAATAGTAGTAAGACTGCTTAACGAATTAATCTGATGTGTTGTATTGTCTATAATTTCTTCATAAAAAGCTAAAATTTTTACATCAAATCCGGGGGTTTCTTCTGCCGTTATTTTAAATATATTCATTTGATAAATAAAATTATTTAATATATGGTGGCTTGAGGATAGCATCGCTTTATAAATATTTAATTTAATATTTTCTATATCTGCTTTTTTACTATATCGCTTTATATCTATAAAAAGAAATATAAAAAAGAATATAACAGGTATGATTAATTCATCAAACTCATATTTTTCAAGTTTTGCTAATAACCTTACCAGTTTTTCAAATAAATCCAATTCAAAAAAAACAGATGATATATACAGGATAAAAGACAAAAGTAATCCTATAAATGTTAGCTTATAATTATTCATTTGATATGTGTAAAAGGGGTTAGGGGGAAAATATGTAAAGAATCTTAACATAGCAATTATTACTATATATGTATTTACTTGTATAAATATATCCAAAAAAATGTATTTTACAAGTAGTATATGCTATTTTTATGATTTTTCAGCAAAAAGATTAGCTGGTTTTTTACGTATAATATTAAACAAACAATACCATTAAGGTACTTGTTTACCTGTAGATGCTTCCCAAATCATAAACCAATCTTCGTAATTAATATCAATTTCTAAACCTTTTACAGCAGATTGGATACGGTTAATTTTTGTAGAACCAATAACAGGTATAATACCAGATGGATGTTTCAATATCCAGGATATTAAAATTTGATCTGAAGTAGCTTCGTATTTTTCTGCCAATTTATCAACTACTTTACTAATTCTATTTTTTCTATCGCTTGGGTTTTTAGAAAATAATTCCCCTTTTGCAAACACAGAATATGCCATTGGTCTTATCTTTTTGGTGATACATTGATCCAGAGTACCGTCCAAAAATGGATCTAATTGTAATGCTGAAACTTCTATTTGATTGGTTACCAAAGGTGTAAAAGAATTTAGCATTTCAAATTGTGTTCTGGTAAAATTAGAAACTCCGAAATGCAATATTTTTCCGTCATTTTTAAGTCTTGTAACAGCTTCTGCAATCTCTTCGGGATTCATTAAGGGGCTTGGCCTATGAATCAAAAGAAGATCTATATAGCTTGTTTTCAGGTTGATTAAGGATTGTTCTACAGAGTATATAATATATTCTTTACTGGTATTATATGATGTAATAAGATTGTCTGGTCGGTTAGGGGTCACTAGCTTAATCCCGCATTTTGTTACAAGTTGTATTTTTTGTCGCAGAGCATTTTTATTTCTAATTGCATTGCCAAATAGTGCTTCTGTTGTATAATGCCCATAAATATCTGCATGATCAAAGGTGGTAACATTGGTATCCAGACAATCCATTATTAATTTTTGTGCCTGATTTACGGTTAAATTAACTCCCCATTCCCCCCAATTCATACATCCTGCTACTATTTTTGAAAACAACGGACCCTGATGTGAAATTTTAACTTTCATGCTTTATTAGGTTAAAAATTATTTATGATACTATCAAAAACCTCAAAAGTAAGCTTATGAGATATCCTCTTGAAAATATATTTTGTTTTGAAAGTAAGGCTGAAGAAAATCAATCACTTCATGGCAAACGTACAATACGGCCTGTAAAAATTTTCTCTTTTATTTCATGACAAGCCCCAAAAACTAAAACTCTACAGTGTGGATCAAAAGCCCTTAGTAATCTATAGCTTCATAAATCACCTTTTGTATTTTTGATCTTATATCATTGGATATAAGTTTTCGGTTAGCTGCATCAGGAAAAGTACGATTGCTTAAAAAAACATATATAATTTCTTGTTCCGGATCTGCCCATGCAAAGGTTCCTGTAAAACCACTATGACCAAAACTTGTCATAGAAATACAACCACAGGTCGGACCAGCATCTCCTAACTGGGGTTTATCAAAACCTATACCTCTGCGAACATTTTTATGACAATAATAACATGTATTGAACTCTTCTAATGTTTGTTTGCTAAAATATTGTTTACCCCCATAACTGCCTCCGTTAAGATACATTTGCATTATTTTGGTTACATCATTTGCATTAGAAAATAATCCTGCATGCCCGCCTATACCTCCCAACATAGCTGCTCCTTGATCATGGACATATCCATGTACAATTTCATCTCTAAAAATCCTATCGTTTTCTGTGGGGATTATATCTTTTTTCTTAAATTTTGTAAGGGGTAAATATGTAGTATGATTGGCTCCCAGAGATTTATAAAAATGTTGTTGTGTTAGATTATGCAATGTGTTTTCATAATAGCTTTCAATATAGGATTGCAAAATATAAAATGGTAAATCGCTGTATTTATAGCTTAGTTTGTCTCGCAAATCACTATCTCTAATTTGTAAAAGAAGAGAATCCTTCATATCACTTCTGAAATAGAGATTATCTGTTACTTCTAAATTAAAATCGTTTGAACGTTTATTTCTATAATATTTTTTGTCAGGCTTTTTTGTTATAGAATCCATTGTATAAATATAAAAAGGAATCCATGCTTTTAGTTTTGCGTAATGAGACAACATTGATCGAACAGTAATATGTTCTTTATTTGAATTTTTAAAAGAAGGTAGCATCTCTCCTAATCTTGTATTTAAAGATATTATTCCTTTATCTTTTAATTCTATAGTAAGTGGCAATGTTGCTAATATCTTAGTAAGAGAAGCCAAATCATAGACATCATTTCCTCTAACTTTCCTAAATTTATCATAGGTATGATATCCATAATTTTTATTGAATATCACTTTCCCTTTTCTAGCTACGATAAGCTGGACTCCTGGTGCCATTTTTTCATCCAAGGCAAAATTTACTATAGAGTCTATTTTTTCGAGTTTATAAGAGTTCATACCTGCACTTTCGGGAAGCCCATAAGTTAATCTTTGCAAAGATTGGGTTTTATATCCTGTTCCTACAGGAAATTCCTCACCTATGCTTACCGGAAGTTTTCCTTTGGCTTCTATTGCTCCAAAAAGTAGTTGTGCCGATTTTTCTTGTGCAATTTCGCTATTTTGATATGCCATTAGTATTCCTTCCAAATTAGTAGTGGTTAACATATCCAGCATGGCATAAGGTTTGGCAAAAACACTAAGAACTGTGGTGTTTGCTCTTGCTATTTCGTATAACCAAACTAATTCTTTATCTTTAAACTTATATTCTTCCCAAGGAGAATTATTTGATTTATGAAAGCCTACTACAACATAATTATAATTACGTAGTTGCTCCATAATCTCTCCTAACTGATTGCCTTTTACCCAATCTACCTGAGCATATTTATTTAATTCTTCAAAAAAAACATCTCCAGAAGCATCTCCTAAAGAGACATAAGCTATTTTTTTTATATCTAAGTTTTTAATCGGCAACGTTGCTCTATCATTTTTGATGATTGTTAAAGAGTTTTCTACCAATTCATGATGCAAGACCATGTTTTTTTTACTATTCAGCTCTTCAAAAATAAAATCTGTTTTAACTGGCAAATATCTATGAAGCCCTGCTTTATATTTAGCCAGCAAAATCTTTTTTACAGAGTAAGACAAACGTTCTTCTGTTATAGTGCCTGAATAGTATGCAGAAACTATTTTTTGTGATGCCAGTGGTACATTTTCAGACATTAAAAGAATATCATTACCTGCCAAAAAAGCTTCCAGATCAATATCCCCGGGTTCTTTAAAACCTGAAACTCCTTTCATATCAAGAGCATCTGTAAAAATTAACCCTTCAAAACGCAAGCTATCTTTTAACAGATTAGTAACTATTTTTTTAGAAATAGAGGATGGATAATTTGATCTATACTCTATACTTGGAACATTAAGGTGAGCAACCATTATACCAGACAGCCCTTCTTTTAAAAGTTTTTTATATGGATATAGCTCGACACTATCAATTCTTTTGGCATCAAAATTAATAGTAGGCAATGTTTCATGTGAATCACTATCTGTATCTCCATGACCTGGAAAATGTTTTGCGCTTGCCATAATACCTTCAAGCTGCATACCTTTCATAAAAGCTAATGCTTTTTGGGTTATTTTTTCTTTATCTTCTCCATAAGATCTGTTACCAATTATAGGGTTTTCGGGATTGGTATTAATATCTACTACGGGTGCAAAATTAATATGAACTCCTATTCGTTTGCAGTGTTTTGCTATTTGTCTTCCTGTTTCTTCAATTAATTTATCATCTTGTATAGCTCCAAGGGTCATGTTCCATGGGAAAATCTGGGTTGAATCTAATCGCATCCCTAATCCCCATTCTGCATCCATACCAATTAGCAATGGTATTTTGGATAATTTTTGGTACTTATTATTGAGCTTTGCCTGCCCAAGGGGGCCTCCTTTTGAAAAAATAACTCCTCCTACCTGAAAATCTTCTATCCAGGATCTTACTTCTTCTTTTTTCTTTTGGGTATCTGATGAAGAGATGCTTACCATAAATAACTGACCTACTTTTTCTTTTAAGGTCATCCTGTTGTACACACTGTCTACCCACTTTTTTTGTCCCTCGTAATCCTTCACTACTAAGGGATTTTTTGACTGAGCGCAAACATGATATGCAAGAAGAAATATTAAGAAAGAAATATACTTTGTAATTATATACCGCACGAAAATTTTAATTTAAAAAACGGTTATGCCAACTATCTTTTGCAGGAACTTCCCAATTGGTTCGGTACTCGGCAATATTAGTTACCAAGTTATTAAAAACGATAGTATTGGGGGATACTGATTTATTTTTTGCCATTTTTTTAAAATCATTAAGAGGTTTGTAGGCTACAAATTCTCCTTGCTTAAAAGACACATTCATTTTATCTATCAAATCTACATTGTATTCTTTTTCTAATTGCTGAATAAAACGTACTGAAGTATCTATAGAACATCCTGTTGCCGGAGTGACCCCTTGATCCAAACCTATGATTATAAATCGTTTATATTTAATTTCATAACCACCTTTTAGATCTGCCCCATGTGCAGTCCATTGTTCTAAAAATTCATTTATTTTTTTCTCGATCTCTACTAATTCATCTGAAGTGAATGATCTATTAGCCTGATAGATCCATATTCGGGATGTTTCAGGAAGGGTATCAAAATCTACTAACATAGCTATTCTTTATTTAGTAAAGTAACAAAAAGTATTACTATTATTTATCATTATAAAAAAGAGTTAATACGAAAAACATACTAACTCTAAAAAATATTTTGTTTGAGGATAAGTTTTACAAATCCTGAGCATTGGCTATAAGCTCTGCTACATCTAATACTTGTATACTATCTTCTTTTTCTTTGCTTTTTACCCCATCTGTCATCATTGTATTACAAAACGGGCATCCGGCAGCAATAATATCTGGTTTTGTTTCTAATGCATCTTCTGTACGTTCTACATTAACATCTTTATTACCGGGTTCTGGTTCTTTAAACATCTGCGCTCCACCGGCTCCACAACATAAGCCATTTTTCTTGCAACGCTTCATTTCAATTAATTCGACTTCTAGTTTTCTAAGTAAATCTCTTGGTGCCTCATATACATTATTTGCTCTGCCAAGGTAGCATGGATCATGAAAAGTAATTCGTTTTCCTTTAAACTTACCTCCTTCGACTTTTAATCTGCCTTCATCCAGCAAAGATTTAAGAAACTGAGTGTGGTGCATTACTTCATAATCTCCTCCCAAGGCAGGATATTCATTTTTTAAGGTATTAAAACAATGCGGGCATGCGGTAACTACTTTTTTAATTTCGTAGGCATTCATTACCTCTATATTAGTAACCGCCTGCATCTGAAACAAAAATTCATTACCTGCTCTTTTGGCGGGATCTCCTGTACAGCTTTCTTCGGTACCCAAAACAGCAAAATCTACATTAGCATTATGAAGTAATTTGACAAAAGCTTTTGTGATTTTTTTGGCTCTGTCATCAAAACTACCAGCGCATCCCACCCAAAATAAAACTTCTGGTTTTTTACCCTCAGCCATATATTCTGCCATTGTTGGCACCTTTACTGTCTCGCTCATATTATACTAAGTTTAAGATTTATGATTTTTAGCTTTTAGATTAAAATCATAAATACTCTTGTTTTAATCGTGTTTTCCGTCATCAAAGACTTCGATAGTAACCACTCTTTCTACTAATTCGGTAAATTTACCAGTATATCTGGTAGCTTTCACTAAGTGATTATCTATCCAATGATAGTTTCCTCCTCTGGGTTTCCCCATTAAAAGGCTATGGTACTTAAAACCATGCTCTTTCAACCATGTTTCTGTTACTTCTCTGTGGTCTTCTGTTCTTGAAGTAAAAAAGCATATTATATGTCCTTCGTCAAACCATTTATTTAGTGTTTTCAAAGCGTCGGGAAATGGTGCGCATGTTGCCATTCTTTCTGGCTCTTCATTTGGTACATCTTCAGTAATGGTTCCATCTATATCTATAAGATAATTTTTAATTCCTTCTGGCAACACAGGGCTTACATGTTCTCCTTCTTCTATCTTATCGTGCAATAATTTATCTACTTCTTCTTTTCTCATGATTTCTAATAATTTGTGGTTTAATTGGTTAAAAAAAGTGGTTAGTTTTTATATTACATTATTCGTTGCTCCAATTTAATCTGTCCATTTGGTTAAATGGCCATGGTGCTCCATTGTTTTCTATATTAGACATCATATTATTTAGGTCAGATGGTGCTGCACTTTGCTCCATTACAAGATAACGTCTCATATCTATAATTATTGACAGAGGGCTAATACTTACCGGGCAAGCTTCAACACAAGCGTTACAACTGGTACATGCCCATAATTCTTCGGGGGTTATGTAATCGTTTAATAATTGTTTACCGTCCTCTACAAAACTACCATTCTTATCTATATTATTTCCTACTTCTTGTAAACGATCTCTCGTATCCATCATTATTTTACGGGGAGAAAGTTTTTTTCCTGTTTGGTTTGCAGGGCATTCGCTTGTACAACGCCCACACTCTGTACAGGTATAAGCATTAAGTAATTGTACCCAGTTAAGATCCATAACGTCTGAGGCTCCAAATTTTTCTGGTTCTCCTTCTTCCTGATTTTCTTCGGGAGCTGCAAATGGGTCTGAATCCGGATCCATCATCATCTTTACTTCATTGGTAACGGCTTCAAGATTATCGAGTTGACCTTTTGGATTTAAGTCTCCATAATATGTATTAGGAAAAGCTAGCAATATATGCAAATGCTTAGAGAAATATAAGTAATTCAGGAAAATAAGGATTCCCAAAATATGTAACCACCAAGCTGCCCTTTCTATAATCAAAAGCGATGTTTCTGACATATTGTTAAATAATGGAGATATATACTGACTTACGGGATAGGATCCGGCTTGTATATAATGATCTGCCCCCAAGGCTTGTAATTGAAGATCTGTTGCATTCATCACCAAAAATAGTGTCATTAGTACCATTTCAAAATACAAAATAAGATTTCCATCATTTTTTGGCCAACCTTTCATTTCTGGATTCCAGAAACGTTTTAGTTTTATTACATTACGTCTAATCCAAAAAGCAATTACCCCTATTAGTACTAGTAGCGCTAAAATCTCAAAAGAACCTATTAAAAAGTTATATATCCCTCCTAAGAATGCAAAGATTCTATGTGTTCCAAAAATACCGTCGATTATAATTTCAAGTACTTCGACATTAATAATTATAAACCCAATATATACTACGATATGTAATATTCCTGCTATTGGCCTGCGTACCATTTTGGATTGCCCTAATGCAATCCTTGCCATATTTTTAAACCTTTCTTTTTTATTATCAGAACGTTCTACATCTTTTCCTAATCGTATATTACGAATCACTTTTTGAATATTCTTAATAAAATATCCAACACCTATAGTAAAAGCGAGTATAAAAAGGATGTTAGGTATATATTGCATAATGATTATTTTATTGAGTCTGTTGTTTTTTGGTAAGGAGTATTTTTCTTTCCAAAAACAGAAATATGAACATACCGTTTAGGGTTTAATCGCAAATCCTGTATCAATAACTCTAATTGTTTACTTGTTTTTTCTAAATTATCATATAGTTTGTCATCTTTCAATAATTTGCCAGCGGTTCCTTTTCCTGAATTAAGGTCTTTGGATATTTTATCAAAATTAGCTAATACAGTTTCTAAGCTATTTCCTAGTTTGGATATATTTATTTGAGCCAAAGAGTCTGAAACCTGGCTAAGGTTTACAGACATTTTATTCAAGTTATCGATAGTATTATTAAGTTTTCCTTCGTTACCAGAGAGTATCGATTTTAAAGATCCTGAAGCTGCATTAAAGTTTTTTACAGTACTGGTAAGGTCTTTAAATATAGAATTCAGGTTATTTTTATTATCTACATTCAAAATCCCATTAACTGAGTTTAAAAGAGTATCTGCATCGATTATAGCTGCTTCTAACTTTTCTTGTAAAGGTTCTAGTTTATCATTTACCAGCTCCAACAATCCTGATTCTATTTTACCGGGTAAGGTATCGCCGTCTTTTGCTTCGAATCCTTTTTCATATACTGGTACTATTGCCATGGATTTTCCGTTAATCAGCCCGGCGCTATATATTTTGGCGATGCTGTTTCTTGAAAAGGAAAAATCACTGTCTACACTAAACTCAACGACAAGATTTCCTTTTGTGTCTACAAAACCAATAGATACTACTTGCCCTACTACTTTACCGTTTATGGTAACGGGCGAAGAAGGTATTAAACCTTCGACATTATCATAAACCGAATAAAAGGTTCTATTGCTTTCAAGTAGATTTTTTCCTTTCAGGAAACTATAGCCAAAGATTAAAAGTGCTATTGCGCAGATTGCTAATATTCCTGTTTTGACTTCTCGAGTAAATTTCAAAATAGTTTATATTTTAGGACACAAATTTAGAATAAAAATACTTTTTTATGGGTAATTTATTAAGTAATTATTCGGTATTTGTTCAGATTAATTTGAAGATGTGCTTGCTTTTAATGCTTCTGTTAATGGAATTAGTTCTTTATTACGAAATGCAACAACAAAACTAGAGCCAAAACCTTTTTCTACTGCAATCTCTCTAAGTTCCTGTGCCAGAGTGTAGTTGGATGTGCTTCCGAAAAAATATTTATAAATCTCTCCTGTTTTATTTTTTGATAATTGATCCAACCCATTAAAATTAAAAGGTTCTAACTCTATATCTCCGGATCCTGCTGCAATTTGTACTTTAAAAGTTATATCGTCGTATACTTTATCTCCTTCCATTTTTGCGGTAACTTTTGTAACTTCTGTGGTTTTAGGTTTGGTAACCTTGTAAATTGCATCCAGGCTTTCTTTGTAATCTATAATAGAGGTTGTAATAGATTTTGCCATTTCTTCCTGTCCTTTTTTGGAGTTAAGATATTTTCCTTCGGTATTATTGGTAAGAAACCCTAATTCGATAAGTACGCTTGGCATATAGGTTTGATGAAGCACTACAAAGCCTGCTTGTTTTACACCTCTACTTTTTCTGTCCAGGCTTTTTTTGAATCGATTTTGCACAAAACTGGCTAAGGTTAAACTTTGATCCAGATATTCTTCCTGCATTAGGGTAAGACCTATAATAGACTCTGGAGAGTTAGGATCAAACCCGTCATAATTTGCTTCGTAATTATCTTCTAAAAGAATAACTGAGTTCTCATTTTTTGCTACATCAAAATTTTCATCATTTGCGTGCAGCCCCAAAACAAAAGTTTCTGTTCCTGAAGCTTGAGATCTATGCGAATTACAGTGTACAGAAACAAAAAGGTCTGCTCCGGCCTTATTAGCTATACTACCCCGTTCGTGTAATTCTATAAACTCATCTGTTTTTCTGGTATAGACTACTTTAAACCTGCCATCCTTTTCTAAAGCAGTGCCTACTGCCAAAACTACATTCAAAGCTATTTCTTTTTCTTTATAACCATTACCCCTGTTTCCGGGATCATGCCCCCCGTGTCCTGCATCCAAAACAACCACATACTTATTTTTTTCTTGTGCATATATCGAAAATTTAAAGCCGGACCCTATAAAAATAAAGACTACTAGAAAAATACTATGTACTATACTTCGTTTCATTAATAATAAATAATTTAATCTGTTTTGAAACATTCTGGTAATGTTTCAGTTTTTAATATAATAAGTTAAAAATCTAACGATTGTAATCTATAAAATAAACTTAAATCCTTACTTGTTTGTATAGCTTAAAAAACATGTTTTTGATATAATTTTTTATTTTTTTATGAATTACAATCTAAGCATAAAAAATATATGTAATTTTGGCACTTCAAAAACTAAGCCATAGTTATACAAAAATAGGATTTAAACCATTGCAAACAAAGGTACGTTACATACTTTATTCACTAAGTTTTTCACTGTTTTGTTTTTGTCAAATTACAGCACAAGAAACAAACAGGACTGAAGAAATACGCATTTCTGCATCTCAAGATACGATTACCAGTACACAAAAAGGTATAGAGATCAATGCAGAGAAGCTACTTAATGAAAAAGAACAGGACTCTGTAAAACAAGACTCTACTGTTACAGAGCCTCAGTTATTGACAGATAAAGTGGTATATAAAGCTGTTGATTATATGCGACTAAGCCGTAAAGAAAATAAGATGTATCTTTATGACAACGCCGAAATCGTTTATGGAGATATGCAAATCAATGCTGGTTTTATTGTTGTAGACAATAAAAAAAATGAGGTATATGCATACGGGATCAAAGATTCTATAGGTGAATATACACAGACACCGGTTTTTAAGCAGTCTCAAAATGTGGTAGAGCCGGATTCTATCCGTTTTAATTTTGATACAGAAAAGGCTCTTATTTATAATTCCAGAACAGAACAAAACGGGTTTAAGATCAAAAACGAGATTTCTAAACGAGAAAATGATTCTGTAGTTTATATGAAGAATGTAAAATTTACTACTTCAGATAATATTGATGATCCCGAATATTATTTTTATGCCCGAAGAATTAAATTTGTTCCTAAAAAGAAAATCGTAACTGGTTTGGTTAACATGTTCATTGCAGATGTCCCTACTCCTTTAGGGTTGCCTTTTGGGTATTTTCCGCTTACCGAAGACAGAACATCCGGATTTATACTTCCCAGTCCCGGAGAGGAAAACAATCGTGGGTACTTTTTACAAAACGGAGGGTACTATTTTGCTATTAGCGACTATGTTGACTTAACGCTAACGGGGGATTACTATACCAATGGCAGTTATACTTTTGCTACAGAATCGGCGTATGCCTTACGTTATAAGTTTAGAGGTAATTTAAGGTTCCGGTATGAGAACAACTTACAAAGTGAACGAGGGTTTCCTAATTTTTCCAAGACCACAACATATAATATACAATGGTCGCATAGCCAGGATGCCAAGTCTAATCCAAACTCCAGGTTTTCTGCTTCTGTAAACTTTGGTAGTAGTGATTTTTTCCAACAATCTACCAATCAATCAAATACTGGTAACTTTTTAAACAACCAATTAAGTTCTTCTATATCTTATTCTAAAACGTTTCAGGGAGACCCACAAGTAAATGCTAATATTGCGGCAACGCATAATTCTAATACCAGAACAAAAGTAGTAAACTTATCTCTTCCTAATACAAGTATTAGTGTTTCCAGGATATTTCCTTTTGCCCCAAAAATCGGGGTCAAAAAAGGGGTTATACAAAATATAAATACACAATATAATTTTAGAGGAGAAAACAGGATTACTACCAGGGATAGCCTTTTGTTTAAAGCAAAAATGTTTGATGATGCTCAGATTGGTATGCAACATACCATCCCTCTAAGTACAAATTTTAAAATATTTAAGTATTTAAGTGCTACAGCTGGAACAAATTTTCAGGAAAACTGGGTTTTTGAGACTATTCAACAGAGCTATGACCCGGATGCAAAAAATGGTGCCGGAGAGGTGGTACGAGATACTATAAAAGGCTTTGACTCCTTTAGAACTTATAATTTTTCTACTAGTATAGGAACCACTGTTTATGGTACTTTTAACTTTAAAAAAGGGAAAAAAATTGAGGCTATACGGCATACTATGAGACCTTCTGTAAGCTATAGTATCAATCCTGCCTTTAGTGAGTTTTACGATTCATATACGGTTACAGATAATCCTAATACAACCAATATTGATGAGACAAAAATAGTAGAGTACTCCAGATTTGAAGGTGGCTATTTTGGTGCACCTAGTAATGTGCTTTCCAGTAGTATTGGGTTTTCTTTAAGCAATAATCTAGAAATGAAGGTAAAAAGTAAAGATTCTACTGCTACAGAGTCCAAAAAAATTACTTTGTTAAACAACCTTAATTTAAGTACTTCGTATAATGTAGCAGGAGATTCGTTAAAGCTTAGCCCGTTATCTATAAACGGTAATATCCCTATTATTCAAAATAAGCTCGACATTAATTTTAACACACAATTAGATCCTTACGCATTAGATAATAACAATCGTAAGATTGATGTTTGGAACATCGATAACGGCGGTAGCCTTTTTCGTTTAACCAACGCCAGTGCCAGTTTTGGATATTCTTTTTCTAGTAAAGATTTTGAAAAAGGAAAATCCAACGATGATCCATACGAAAACCAAACTTTTAGAAACGAGGGCAGACCTGATAATCTTTTTGGAGGAGGCACAAATTTTGGGGATTCGCAATCTTATGATAAACCAAAAGACAAAGAATTGGATAAGGATATAAAAAACTATCATTATAAGATCCCTTGGTCACTACGATTATCCTATAATGTAAATTATAGTAATAGTGCGCGGCAAAATGAAATATCCTCGCATTCTATTATGTTTTCTGGAGATGTTGAGCTTGCCCCAAGATGGTCTGTTGGTGTATCCTCTGGATATGATCTTAAAAACCCCGGATTTACTTATACCAATTTAAGATTTCAAAGAGATTTGGAAAGCTGGATTATGAATTTTAACTGGATTCCTTTCAGCGAAAGAACTTCATGGAATTTCTTTATCGGTATCAAATCCTCTGTACTTAGTGATATTAAATGGGATAAAAGACGAGAGCCGGACAAACGGTTATAGGTTTGAGGTAAAAAACTAAATATAATTAAAAACTATATACTTTCTTATGAAAAAAATTATAACCACATCCAAAGCCCCTGCTCCTATCGGGCCATATAATCAAGCTGTTTTAAGCGGAAATACATTATATACTTCCGGGCAAATTGCTATTGATCCGGAAACCGGAGAATTAGTATTGGACACTATTACCAAAGAAGCCGAGCAAGTAATGCTAAACCTTAAAGCTGTATTGGAGGAAGCCGGAATGACATTTGAAAATGTGGTAAAAACCACTATTTTTTTAAACGACATGAATAATTTTGCTGAAGTAAATGCTGTTTATAGTGCTTATTTTAGTGATGATACTGCTCCTGCAAGAGAAACTGTTGCTGTTGCTGCCCTGCCTAAGTTCGTAAATGTAGAAATATCTGTAATTGCCGTACAATAAATTTGTAATTACATTTTGCAAAAATGTTATAAATACAAAACCTTACAAGACACCTAATTTTGTGAAGTTTTTTTATGATCCAATGGTTCTTTAAAAAAATATAATATCTTTTGAGATTGTAAAAACAAAGACTTTTAGTACCTTAGATACCTTGCGCAATGTTTTGTTACTAAAAAATGGTTTCTAAGCAAACGATTTTTTAAACGTGAATCCAGACCCAATAAACTGGATACAATTTGACAGTATCATAAAGACTTTTTTTAATAAAAATGTAGCCTCGCTATAAACTACAAAAAATCCACAGCATCTTTTACAAGGTTGTGGATTTGTCTTTTTACTATTTATTCTCACTCATACCGCTTACTCATACGCTACACAGATTGCAAATATGTGCTATCATATCTACTATCGAGGGCAGCACAGAAAACATTTCTTTTAGGGCTGGTTTTTTGAGAAATTTACAATAAAAAAGAGGGTGTTCGACTTTTTAAACACCCTCCTTTTAACTTAACCAGTTTTAAAATAGTAATACCAATAATTTATTTGATAACAGGAGGCATAGTATTCATTATATGTTTTTTATACTGTATTATTTGTTTGTATCCTGTATAGAACAAGGTAAACATTTTAAGTATTTCTAGTATCACATACATAAAATGTTCTGTGTTTGATGGAGATACCCCTCCGTTTATAACTACTTCTGCATACCCATCTAAAACAGGTAGTAAATATATAGATTGTACTGCCACAATAATGAGAAGAACTAATACTGTCAAGAATAATTTTTGATCTGCATTTTTAATACTTCTTATTTGTAATAGTAAAATCAAACTAAAAACAAGTTCTACTTTATTTAGTGCTCCAAAGATTATTCTTCCTATTTCTACCCCTATTGCGGTAGTTACAGACGGTGCCTGAAATTTTAAAGGAGCTTCCATAAAACTTATTGCCAATACAAACCCTGCCCAAATAAATGTACACACAAAACTATATTTATATATCTTTTTCATTAGTATCTATTTATATACTAAACTTAGGATTTTTTATTCTTTTGTACCATACATTTTAAGGTTTCCTTAATCGTAAACCAACAAAAATATCCTATCCCTACAGAAAAAATAACGTCTCCAATAATTCGCAACCATTTAATAGTTTGAAATGACGGAGAGTATAGTAACTCTGTACTTCTTGCATACCAATATCCATGTTTAACAGAGGCTAATGCTTGTATAATACCTTGTGGCAACAAACTAAATACTACCATAGCAAGTAGCCCTATATTTAAAGACCAGAATGATATTTTCAATATTTTATCGTTCCACACTGTTTTTGAAATCATACGTAGTGAAAAAAGTATTAATCCCATTCCTAACATACCATAAACTCCAAATAGAGCTGTATGTGCATGTACTGCTGTGGTATTTAGTCCTTGTATATAATATAGAGCAATTGGCGGGTTTATCAGGAAACCAAATACACCTGCTCCCAGCATATTCCAGAAGGAAACTGCAAGAAAGAAATAAATTGGCCACTTGTATTCTTTTACCCATTCTTTAACTTTTAACAGGCTCCAGTTTTCCCAGATTTCATACCCGATTAAGGTTAAAGGCACTACCTCTAAAGCACTAAATGTAGCTCCCAGGGCTATAGCGTGAACAGGAGTTCCTGAAAAATACAGGTGATGCAGTGTTCCTATAATACCTCCTGAAAGGAATATAATAGCAGACAGTACGGTAACTCTTCCTGCAGTTTTTGCTGGTATAAGTTTCATTTTTGTAAACAAAAAAGCGATGACAACGGTTGCAAAGACTTCAAAAAATCCTTCTACCCATAAGTGAACCAGCCACCATCTCCAATAATTTATTACAGATAGAGAGGAGTTTTCGCCATACATTAATCCTGAAAAGAAAAATGTACCTATTGCAATTACAGATATTAAGAATAGTATTAATAAGTGTCTGGTGTTATCTTTTCTGCGTATACCAACAAGAATATGTCTTCCTACTAAAAACACCCACAATACTAAGCCTACTGCTAATAGTATCTGCCAAAATCTACCTAAATCCATGTACTCATACCCTTGGTGCCCAAAGAAAAAATTAGTGGTTAACTCTAAGTATTGTTTTACCCCAAGCCACTCTCCTACCATAGAGCCTAATACCACAATTAGTATTGCTATAAATAAAAAGTTGATGCCAAATGTTTGATATTTTAGTTCTTTATTACTTACTAAAGGTGCAATAAACAGCCCCGTGGATAACCATGCTGCTGCAATCCAAAAAATTGCTAATTGTGTATGCCAGGTTCTGCTTATAGTATATGGTAGGTATTTAGATAATTCTAATCCAAAAAATGCTTGTCCTTCTACAGTATAATGTACTGTAATAATACCCAGAACTACTTGTAGTGCTATTAAAAGGCTTATTACTAAAAAGTATTTTAATGTTGCTTTTTGAGAGGCAAACAAGGTAATATTTGTTAAAGGGTTTACATTAGGTATTTCTCCTTTTTCTTCTCGCTCTCTATGGCTGCTTCGTATATGGTACCAAACCATAATAGATATAAATAATAATAGTAAAACGATCGAAAATCCCGACCATATCTGTGCATCTACTGTTATAAGATTATCAATTAATGGCTCATGCGGCCAATTAGAGGTATAGGTAATAGTATCTCCTATTCTATTGGTAGAGGCTGCCCAGGATGCCCAAAATAAAAATGCATTAAGGTCGTCTAATTTAGATGCATCTACCAGCATGTCTTTTGGTATTGCATATTCTGCATTTCCTTTTGAAAATATGTCTTTATAATGCTTTGCATTGGATAAAATAGCTTCTTTTCTGTCGGCAGTAATCCAAACATTTTTTGTTATCGTATCATAAGTATTTGTTTTGATTTGATCTACCAATCGCCCTTTTAATAGTCCTTTATTTTCGGCAGACAGGTTTTCATATTTCTTGCCATAAGGTAAAGACCATTTATTTAATAAAAACATTGCTTCTTTATGAATCCAATCGGCAGACCAGTCTGGTGCTACATAGCTACCATGTCCCCAAATAGAGCCTACTTCCATCCCGCCAATAGACTCCCAAACGTTTTGCCCTCGTTGTATGTTTGCTTTTGTAAAAAGCACTTCATTTGTTTCTGCTACCAGAACTTTTTTTGGTATAGGAGGTTTTTCCTGATATATTTTGACTCCTACCCAAATTAGTGCAGTAAAAGAGAGTACTACAATGGTGATAAATCCTATCCATATTTTTTTCATTGTGTTAGTTTTAGGTTTCTGTTAATTTTAAGAGCAAAACTAACACCCCTACTGCCCCTCTTTTTATGATTGAGATCATGTTGAATAAAATAGATGACAAGACAAGAAATAACGAACTCAGCAATATCCTATCCCCAGCCCTTCTCTTCGGGAAGGATTTAGAACAGGATAAACACCTTTAAATCAATTAAATGTATATTCTTACAACTATCAATGTTATTATAAACTAGAGCCTATCTAATCATATATGTAAACTACAATTGTATACTAATTCTATTTTATGACTGAACTCATAAAACATGAAATAAAAAGGGTATACTTTTGAAGGAAATAAAAATATATTAGTATGCAAGTAACCTCATTACTTAAAGATCTTAATTATGGAGATAAAAATCCTGTAATTACCAAATTAATTGAAAACGATACTACCAAAGAAATACGAATTGTATTTAAAAAAGGACAGGAAATGAAGGAGCATAAAACCAAATTTCCTATAACGATAGAGGTTTTTGAAGGTGAAATTGATTTTGGTGTAAATAACGTGTCCTACATTCTTAAAAAAGGGGATATTATATCTTTGGATCCTAATGTAAGCCACAATCTTATTGCTGCAGAAGATAGTATTATAAGGCTTTCTTTATCTAAAAATGATTCTGTAGAGAGGGTATTAAATGTAAATACGTAATACTGTATCAATAACCCTGCAGAAAGCTTACCAAGTGTGCTTATGATTTTTTTGAAGTATTCTTCAGAAAATTAAACCTCTAATGAGGCATTAAAGTCCTTTGAGTAATAACTCTGCTGTTGCCGGATTAGTTGCCAAAGGCACATTATAAACGTCGCAAAGTCGCATTAGCATAAATATATCGGGCTCATGTGGATGTTTTGCTAAAGGATCTCTAAAAAAGATAACCATATTCACTTTTTTTTCTGCTACTCCTGCTGCTATTTGTGCATCTCCTCCTAGTGGTCCCGATAATAATGCTTCTACTTCGAAGCCTGCTCTAATGGCTTTTTCGCCAGTAGTACCTGTAGATATTAATTTGATGTTTTTGGAATGGAGTATTTCTTGATGCTCATTAAGAAACTGAACCATTTCAGCTTTTTTTCCATCGTGTGCAATTATTGCTATAGTCATATTTAATTTTTACTATGTACTTTTTATTTGCTTTTTACTAT
This sequence comes from Aquimarina sp., assembly GCF_977115655.1. Lineage (NCBI taxonomy): Bacteria > Pseudomonadati > Bacteroidota > Flavobacteriia > Flavobacteriales > Flavobacteriaceae > Aquimarina > Aquimarina sp. Next base: position 58,119 of record NZ_CDSBKO010000010.1, on the reverse strand, counting down.
TTTTTTTAAGTAGAAAGAATATCTGAAATACGTAATAGTTCTTTATTAATACTATGTCCTTCTTTTAATCCACTATCAAAACTTGTAGCTGTAATTTCATTATTTAATATCCCTACCATTAGGTTTTTTTCTCCATCCAAAAGTAGTTCTACGGCTTTTACGCAAAGTCTGCTTGCAAGGGTTCTGTCAAAACATGAAGGAGTTCCCCCTCGTTGCATGTGTCCCAAAACAGTAACTCTAACATCATAATCCGGCATGTTTTCTGTTACGTAATCTGCCAGTTCGTATACATTTTTTCCTATTCTGTCTCCTTCGCTTACTACTACTATACTAGAGGATTTCCCAGAGCGTTTACTTCGTTTTAGAGATTCTAACAGACGGTCTAAACCTAAATCTTCTTCGGGGATGAGTATTTCTTCGGCTCCTGCTCCTACTCCACTGTTTAAAGCTATAAAACCTGCATCTCTACCCATTACTTCTACAAAAAACAATCGATCGTGTGAGCTTGCTGTATCTCTTATTTTATCGATAGCTTCTACTACTGTGTTTAATGCGGTATCATACCCAATTGTAAAATTGGTTCCGGCAATATCATTATCTATAGTTCCTGGCACTCCTATTACAGGGATTTCAAATTCTTCACTAAAAATTTTTCCTCCTCTAAATGTACCATCACCACCGATCAGCACCATTGCATCTACTCCTATTTCTTTAAGGTTGTCTGCTGCTTTTTTTCTGCCCTCTGGAGTCATAAAATCTTTGGATCTTGCAGATTTAAGTATGGTACCTCCCTGGCTTATTATGTTACGAACACTTCTGGCATTCAGCTCACTATAATCTCCTTCTATCATTCCTTGGTACCCCCTGTAAAATCCTATACATTTTACATTATAATAGGCACATGCTCTTGCTACTGCCCTTATTGCTGCGTTCATCCCCGGAGCATCCCCTCCGGATGTCATTACCCCGATTGTTCTTATTTCTTTGCCCATAATTAGTTGTTTAGCAAACTTTTAGTTTTATAAAACTATATATTGTATTGTATAAGCATTTATTGACCGGTACAGAAAAATCATCTTATACTTATTTGTTTTTTTGTGTAAAGTTAATAAAATCAGGAGTTTTAATTTTGGTTGTATCTACAGGTTTTACAATTGAGTCCACTGTTTTTTCATTTTTAAAAATCTTTCTCCATAATTCTTTAAAATTATCAAAATCCACAGAGTATGACAATCCTATTCCTTGTTCGTAGCCCTGGTTTCCTGATCCTACAAATTGAATTCTGTTTTCGCGGTTAAAAATCTTTCCCCTCAACGACCCATCTTCATTAAACAAATATTCTACCTCAACATTTCCTACTATCCCAGAGTCTTCTACCCCGCCACCTATAGGCACTCCTACTCTTCCGTTTATTAAAATTTTATTATTGATTTGGGTAGATAGTGTCAATCCAAATTGATCGGCATCTTCCTGATCCAAATTACGAACTCCCTGTACATAATTTAACCCTACCTGTATTTTATCTTCTTTATCTGAAAATATCCCATTAAAAAGGCTTGATGCTCTTTCTGCAACTAATCCCCCTGTAAAAGCATTGGCATCAAAAGTACCGTTATAAAACTGTCCTGAGGATACCAAAGAAAGGGCTTGTAGTTCTTTTATAGATTTATCGCTTAGTTTATAATCCAATTCGCTTTTTACTATAGAGCTTGCGTTTGGAAATTCTATATTAAACTCCACATCCGGGTGGATTAATTCTCCTTTAAGATCTACTACTACTTGTACGGGTATTTTACGATTTACAGAAGAGTTTTCTAATAGTATAGCAGGATTTGCTTCGGTTTTATATACGGCACTAAGATCTAAAACGGCTCTGGTCGGGCTTCCATCCCAGTTAATGGTTCCCCCTTCACGCACTGTAAATAATTTTTCGACAAATGCTCCGTACCTAAAATTATAGGTTCCCTGGTATGCCACAAAATCCCCCCACATATTAAATTTGCCATTGGTGTTGATCTCGATAAGCAATGTACCGGCTCCCCGCCCTTTTAAGGAGCTTCCTGTGCTTTTGTCCACTACAATTTCTACTTCGGCATCATCTGTTACATCTAATTCAAAATTAAGCTCCAAGCCTTTGATTTCTTGTAATATTATTTCTTTTCCATCCAATCGGGCCCGTTTTTCTTCGGGGCTTAAAAAATGTATATATGAGTTGTCTCCTATAGATTCTAATTCGTTTAATGGTATTTTAAAAACAGTTCCTTTTTCTGTGGTTGCATTTACGTTTATAACCAATTCGTTAATCATGCCTTTAATAGAAGCTTCTCCACTTATAAAACCTGTACCATAATATAAGGAGTCTTCGTTTTCTTTGGTATCCAGAACCAGTAATTTTTTATTTGCCAAGATCTCCAGCCCCAGTTCCCATTTAGAAAAGTTTTTATGTGCAATAAATCCTTTTAGGATTCCATTTGTTTTATATTTTGTGTCTGTAATACCTACATCTATAAAATTAAACTGTTGCTTTTCTAATACGACTTTAGAGTTGTTTTCTAAATTCAAATCAACGTTTAGGTATGGTATCGTAAGTCCTGCTTTATACAGTTCTAAAACCCCATCGACAGAAGGGTTTTTATAACTACCCGAAATACTTGCTTTTCCAGACACATATCCTCTTATATTGGTAAGGACTTCGCCTCCTAGTGCACTAAATTCTGAAATATTAAATGTATCTAATTTTAGGTCTACATCTATAGAGGGGTTATTTTCTGAAACATTAATAACTCCCAGTGCCGAAAATGTTTGCTGTTTATTAGCTAGTAAACGAGAATTGATACTGTATTGGGTAAGATCTGCATTTCCTACAATATTAAATCTTAATTCTCCTAAGGGGGTTTTATTTATTTGTAAATCATTAATGATTATTGTAGAGGTTGGTAAATAATTACCTTTTTCCTGTAATACCGATAAGTCTCCTTCTACCTTGCCTCCAAAATCCAAACTATCAATTCTGGGGGTTATCTTATGAAGGTCGACATTTTTAAAAGTTGCTTTTAAATTTTTGTAGTCCTTACCTTTGGTTATACCATTTATGGTAATCTCTTCATCCATATAGCTAAGTATTATGGATCGTATATCTATATTTTTAAAATCATTGTCAAAAATAATTTTGTTGTTATCTTTTCTTTTTTCTTTATTAGCATACCAGGTATATCCTTTGTAGGTAAAATCAGATTTTCGTAGCCCTACAACAGAATTATTGTCCTTATTTATGGTGTGATAAAATTCAAGATTAAAATTATCCTCGTTGTTTGTTCCTCCTTTAAACTCAGAATGCATAAACAAGGTATCTTTTAGGGTTACGTTAATCAAACTAAACTCGGATACATCATAATACTTAGAGTCTATACTATCAATTGCTATATAGGTATTAAATAATGGGTTTTTGTTGTCGATCTGGATGTCCACATCATGCATAAAATTATCAAAAGCTTTGATAAACGGGGACTTAAAGGTAAGTTTAAATTCGGATTCATTGCTTTCAACTTTTCCTCTTATAATAGTGTTAGGTGCAAATTCAATTTCTGGAAAAAACACATCTACTATTTTATTGTAAATATTAAAATTAAACTCCATAAACTCATTATCGGTAATTTCTGTAGCTTCAAAATTGGTATACAGACTTCCGATAGAGTTTCTAAACAAATCATATACATTTTCAAACCTAAAAATTCCTTTTACATTTCCTTCTACTATATCGGGGCTATTTATAGTTATAGTTCGTATACTTTTATCATCAAAACTTGAAGTGATATCAAAATCTTCAAAATAGACCCCCCTGTCTTGATTAGTATATAAAGTTTTTTCAAAAGAAATGGTTCCGTAAGCATCATTAACCCCGGTTCCTTTCATATTCATATATACATCTCCCTTAAAAACAGAAATACTGTCTCTGGTAAACAGGTTTAGTTTTTTAAGGTCTATATGGTCTACATAAGCAATAAAGTTATAGTTATGTATTTTTTTTGACAGGTTTGCTACCCCATTAAAACTGAATTGGGCATTGGGGTCTTTAGAATTGAGGTTACCATCAAACACCCGTTCTTTTAATTTTCCTTGTGCATCTATATTGGTATATGTGTATCCATTGAGTTCTAATTTACTAATATCTCCTTCTATCTTGGTATCTAAATTTTCGATAGTGAAACCGCTACCGTCTACATGGATATCAAATGCTGAATTTCCTACAGATTTTTGCCCTATCAATCGCCCTATATTAAAGTTATTTGAAATTACATTACCATTATAGGAAGCATTTTTTACATCATCCAGGTTTTCTAGCAAAACAAAAGCATTAACTTTTCCTAAATGAGAAAACAGATCCATATCAACATCTACTGTTTTGGTGGTAACTATGGCATTGCCTGTAGCCCGTACACTACCAAATTGATATAATTGCCTTGGCAAAGAGTTACCCAATATGTTTGGCAACAGATTGACCAGGTCGTAATAATTACTGGTAAGATTTTCAAAATCCCCTTCTAATTCAAACTCTGAGCTATTGCCCAATGCATTCTTAATTCTAATATCCCCTTTAACAACAGATCTGTCTAATCCGGATATATTGGCATTATTAACTTTAAAATTATTTAGTATACCTCGTACCGATGTATTTCGCATCTTTAATTTTTGATCTTTTCCAAATTCTTTATAAAATGGGATCAAATCATTTGTAGAAATAGTTGCTTTGTCAAAATCTGCATCAATGTTTACTTTATTTTCAAAATCTTCTAATCCTCCTTCTTCATACGAAAAAAGTATTTGCCCTTCTATTTTAGAATCTTTGGTTTCTATAACCAGATCCTGAAAATTCATATTTGTAGGAGTAATCGAAAAACAGGTTTGTAAATTAGAGATATCCAATCCTCTAAAATCTTTACATGCCAAGGCATCAATATTTATATACACATCCTCATCATCTACCAATAAGCTTTCTGCTTTAAGCATAATATCTGTATATTCAACAGCTTTTGGAGTATTCAGGTTTTCGTTGGTAAAACTATATGTACCTCTTGATATGGTTATATTTTTTGTAGATAGTATAAATTTTTGTTCTGAAGATGTTTTTTTGCCTGTATTAAATTTTCTAACAAACGTCATTAAATTATCACTGTTCTCGTCTTTATAAATTTTCATTTTAAAGACCAGGTCTTCGATCGATACTTTTCCTAAAGCCGGTTGTCCATTTATAATTTCATTAATACTAAGAAGTGAAGTTTTTATATTACCCGCATATATTAATGTATCCTGGTGATGATCTTTAATTAATATTTCGTCAAGATTTACATTTCCTGCGTAGGTAAGTCCTATTCTGTTAATATTAATATCAACACCGTATGTTTTATCAAGGTAATTTGTGGCTTTTTTACCTACAAAAGTTTGCACTGCAGAAATAGAAAAAAGCACCACCAAAAACGCGAATAGTGATAAAAGAACAAGAAATGTTCTTAATAATATTTTCCTAAATTTCCTGATACGTTTTATTGTTTTAACTTTGTTGACAATATTAACAATTTCTATGCCTTTTTCCTCATAATGAATCCACAAAAAATATACATATTAGGTATTGAGTCTTCTTGTGATGATACTTCTGCTGCTGTATTATGTAATGGACAGGTTTTATCTAATGTTGTTGCATCGCAAAAAATACACGAGTTATATGGTGGTGTTGTCCCGGAGCTAGCCTCCAGAGCGCACCAACAAAACATAGTACCTGTAATCGATCAGGCTATCAAACAAGCTAACATTAAAAAAGAGGATCTGCATGCTATTGCTTTTACACAAGGTCCCGGTTTAATGGGCTCCTTACTGGTTGGGACTTCTTTTGCCAAGTCATTGGCACTTGCACTGGATATTCCTTTAATTGATGTTAACCACATGCAAGCTCATATTTTGGCTCATTTTATTGAAGAAAAAGGTTTTGATACTCCAGAATTTCCTTTTTTGGCAATGACCATAAGTGGCGGACATACTCAAATTGTAAAAGTTACCAGTCATTTTGATATGCAAATTATTGGCGAGACTATAGATGATGCTGTTGGCGAAGCTTTTGATAAAAGTGCAAAAATATTTGGTTTGCCATATCCCGGGGGACCATTAATTGATAAGTATGCGCAACTTGGTAATCCAAAAGCGTTTCCTTTTCCTAAACCTAAAGTTGGAGACCTTAATTTTAGTTTTAGCGGTCTTAAAACATCGGTTTTATATTTTGTACAAAAGATGGTAAAAGAAAATCCGGATTTTGTTGATGAAAACCTAAATGATATATGTGCTTCTTTGCAGTATACTATCATTAATATCCTTATCGATAAATTAAAAAAAGCGTCTAAGCAAACCGGCATTAAAAGTATTGCCATTGGTGGTGGTGTTTCTGCAAACTCCGGGATTAGAAAAGCTTTAAAGGATGGAGAGCAAAAGTATGGCTGGAAAACCTTTGTGCCTAAATTTGAATATACTACCGATAATGCAGCTATGATAGGAATTGTAGGCTATCTAAAATACCTGAAAAAAGATTTTACAGATATGACCGTAGTAGCTAAAGCACGAGTGCAATTTTAAATTATTATGTGCAGAATACATTATTTATTTTAGACTTTTAAATTAATCTTTAAATACTATAAAAACAGAAAAATGTAAAATTCTAAATAATAAAGTTTCATAGGTTAAATGCAGTCATGAATACTTTATCATTTTATTAATACATACTGAAGCCATCCAAAAATGCAATTATTTTATAACAATACCTTAACCAAATCCAGTACAGAAATCAAGTTCTCCAGAGAAGAGAGTAAGCATATCGCAAAAGTGCTAAGAAAAAAAGAAGGCGATATACTGCATATTACCAATGGTTTGGGATACTTTTTTACTGCTTGCATTACTTTTTCTAACCCTGCACAATGTATTGCCGCTATACAATCGTTTGAGGAACAAGCAAAAAAAACATATCGACTACATCTTGCAGTAGCTCCTACCAAAATGAATGACCGGTATGAATGGTTTTTAGAAAAGGCTACAGAAATTGGTATTGATGAAATTACTCCTATTATTTGTGACCATAGCGAAAGAAAAGTTATTAAAGAGGACCGTTTTGAACGTATATTACAAAGTGCTATGAAACAGTCTTTGCAATATTATTTACCAAAACTTAATCCTGCGGTTTCTTTTTCTGATTTTATAACCCAATCTAACACTGATCAACTATTGATTGCGCATTGCGAAGAGACAAAAAAGCAATCTTTAAAAGATGTTTTACAACTAAAATCAAATACTACTATCCTTATTGGTCCAGAGGGAGATTTTTCTTCTAAAGAAATTGAACTTGCTTTAACTTCTGGATACTCACCTGTTACTTTGGGAGAAACCCGTTTGCGAACAGAAACTGCTGCTATTGTAGCTGCACATAGTGTTGCTTTATTGAATTTATAAAATTGGGATAAAGTTTTCTTAGTACATGACAACAAATCTAATCTTTTATAAGAATGACTAAAAATCAATAAACTACAGACATAATTTGTTGTTTTTTGTCATTTCATCCCTTCAACAAGTTCAGGATAAACTAAAAGCTGGAATCCATTTTCCATAGATTTTATCAATGAGTGGATTCCGTTCTACAACGGAATGACAAATCAGCTCATCTCTATATCTTATAAATATTTGTAATGTACAAAGCAAAGGTTCTTTTTTTATGTTGCACAGGGTTTGCGTATAAGTAAAAAATAATGTGACAGTCAAAATAATTTACCTAGTGCAACTCCTTATAGATTCATAAAAATCACGATACTCCTGATGTGTGATTATTGCACTTTTTTTATCTAATACAATTATTTCTTTTTCAGAAAATTGATTAAAAGGAACAATTTTTCTAGAATACCCTTCAAAGACAATAATAAAATGACTCTTGGTTGTAATCCTGTTCTTATCAAACAAAACCCCAAACTGTCCATCAAAATTAGAATAAGCATTAATGCAAACAGAGTCATTTACTACTAATTTAATGGCGGCTAGAGTAATTGGCTTATCGTTAGCATCAAGTATTACAGCTCCTAATGAGTCATCCCCTAATGCTGACGGGTAGTCGTGAGAATAAATTTCTAATTTCTCTAAATCAGGAATTTTAGGGGGTTCTATTTTGACCTTACAAGATGTTAATAAGATAAGAAATGAAATAAAAATATACGACTTCATAAAAAAGGTTATTTATAATAATTTTTTATATCTTCTTGCATAACTAACCATTACCAATGATAAAAGTCCTTGCGTTTATTCAATTAACACTCCATCTTTATAAACCTCTTTTGTTACTTGTCCTATACTGGTATCTTCTATTAACCAGACCCCTTCTTTTTTATCCTTCTTATATTTTCCAAATTCCTTAATATTCAATGTTTTATCATTACTTTTAAACAAACCAGATTTTAAGTTATTTTTGAATGTCACTTCCATCACATTACCCGCTTCTTTTATTTTCCAGACACCTTGCTTTTTACCATTTTTGCAATAACCTTCTTTAGAGTAAGTATGATTGTCTGACTCAAAATAATAACCATTCATTACGTCATTTTTATAATTAACTACTTTTGCTATAAACATTGACTCCAAACCTTTTAAAAAAGTTAGTGATTCCCCATGTTTTTTTTGATTTTTATATCCTGTAACTTCTATCTCCATCAAAACATTCTCATTACTATACTTGGTTTTATAGTATCTGCCATCTGGAATATTTTTAACATTATTATTTATAATATCATCATACTCAAAATCCAAAAGTTTAATAAAGGAATCTGGATATTCTATTTGACCATACCCTACTGCAAAAGACAGAAAAAGAAATGGTAATACTATATTTTTAATTTTTTGATGTCCCATGATATTTTTTTACTTCTTCTTGTATTATTAGCCATTGCCAACGATTAAAAGAGTTGGGGCTTGTCGTATGATAATCCATATAATTATCTGTTCCAGATTGCTTAAACTTAAACATGTTTGAAGAAATAATACTCTCTAAATCTTGATTGTTGTTTTTTTAGTTAGTTAATCACCAAGAGCACTTTCTTATTTTTGCAGAAAAAGATAGATAATCATCATAACTTAGTATCTTTCCTATCTTATCTATTACAATAGTACTGTCTTTTATAAATATATGAAATGGTACAGACCTTTTGGCTTGTCCTTCCTTAACTACTTCAAAGTAACTAAGATCATTAATTTTAGATTGATCATAATAAACACCAAAATAACCCTCAAAATCTGTCATAGTATTAATACAGATACTATCATTTATTTTTAAAAGGATCGCTGCATTTTGTATTGTGTCACTCGTAGTATTTAATACTATTCCATGTATATAATCTTTTCCTATTGTTTTTCCTTGATCTGGTATATCTTCATTTATTTTATACACCTCAATTGCAGGAGGCGATAATAATTTCTTTGTTTTGCAACAAACAAAAAATGGAAAGAATAGTAGCAAAACATAAAAAAAATTCATAGTGTTTGTTTAATTATAATAGTTAACTATTTTTTCTTAAAAGGATCAATGCTTTCCTTTAAAATTAGCTTTCCTTTTTTATAAGTTTCTTTTAATACCAAACCTAAATCAGAGTCTGTAGTTGTCCATACTCCTTCTTTTAACCCATTAATGTATTGCCCCCTAACAATCATACGATCTTTAGTTGATTTATATACTCCTGATTTTACATCATTAGAGTATTTAATTTCTTCTAAAAAACCGTTCTCAGACAATTTCCATAGCCCTTCTTTCATGTTATCTTTATAAAAACCTTTTTTAGAATAAGAATGATTATCTGACTCAAAATAATAACCATTAAGTTTATTCCTTTTATAATTCGCAACAAAAGCTAGTTTTAAACCATTAAATAAATCACGAAATACCAACCATTCACCAACTTTTTGCCCTTTCAAGTATCTTTTTATTTCAATACTCTTAATTTTCCCTCCATTACTTCTGTCAACAATATAAAAGTTTCCACTTAACTCTTTAGCTACACCATCCTTAATGAAATTTTGAAACTCATAGTTCTCAAGACTAGTATAGTCATACTTACTAAAATCTTGTGAAAACAATGTAAGACAAAAAAAACTTATCATCACAAAGGCTATTTTTTTTAAAAGACTATTCTCCATAATATGATTTAACTTCGTTTCTCATTATTAGCCATTGCCAATGATAAAAGTCCTTGCGTTTATTTAATTAACACTCCATCTTTATAAACCTCTTTTGTTACTTGCCCTATACTAGTATCTTCTATTAACCAGACTCCTTCCTTTTTATCATTCTTATATTTCCCAGTAGTGATAGAAATATTTCCATCAGAATTTTCTTTTAAGTTATAAGCTCCGTGTTTTTTTCCATTTTTATAATGCTCTCTTATGGTAACTAAATAGCCAATTCCGTTATTTTTTTTTGTGTTCCATTCTCCATGTTTTTTATCATTTTTATAGTATCCCTGTTCAGAATAGGTATGATTGTCTGTGCTAAAATAATACCCATTCTTTTTTCCAAATGAATAGTTTTCTACATTAGACAGGTCAATACCTCCCATATGTGATAAGAAAAAAAGCCATTCTCCATGTCTTTTTCCACTTATGTATTCTATTTTACTAATACCAAGTAATTTTCCCTTTGGATTATGCCTTATATAGTATTTTCCGTCAAGTTTTGTTTCTTTACCTTCTTTAACTATTCTAGTATAGTCTTCATTAGTAATTTCTGTATACCCAAAATTATCTTTTGTTTGAGATACCACATAAAAAGGTAAAAGCAGTCCGAATAAAATCAAAAATATTTTACTTCCCATGATATAATTTTATCTCTTGGCTCATCATTTTTACTTAATCACTTAAAGAATCTAATATTTCTGTTGAAATTAGTTTTCCTTTTTTATAGGTTTCTTTTGTTATTTCCCCCGTATTAGTGTCTTCTATAAACCAAACATTTTCTTTTCTATTTTTTTTATACTGCCCTGTACTATTTTTTCCTAATAGGTTATCTTGACTTGAATAGTTACCCGATTTTAAACCATTTTGATAATGTATATTTTCAAAAAAATCATTTTTACGTATCTTCCAAAAACCATGTTTTTTACCATTTTTGTAATAGCCTTCTTCTGAAAAAGTGTGATTATCTGTATCAAAATAATACCCTTCTCTTTTTCCTTTAAAATAATTGGTAACATTAGCCACAAACATTATTCCTAATGCTTTCTTGAAAGTCAAAGATTCACCATGTTTCTTTTGATTTTTATAACCGATAGTTTGAATACTTTTTATTTTTCCGTCTTTATATTTACTTGAAGTATAATACCTTCCATCGGGAATATTGCTTGGTAAATCTTTAAGAATAGTATTATATTCAAAATCTATTAAAGAAATAAATCTTTCTGGATGCTTATTTTGACTGTTACTAATATTACAGATTAAAACTAAGGTTAGGGATACTACTAATTTATTTACCATGATACTGTTTTGTTTCGTTTCTCATTAAGTCCCATTGCCACTTATTAAACGATAATGGTTCCGAAATATAATAATCCATATAATTATCTGTTCCAGATTGCTTAAAAACAAATGAATTACTATCTATAAGACTCTCCAATTGGATAATATTATTTTCTAGTTCTTTAATATATTCACCTATAGTCATAATTTCACCCCTATATCTTATTTTTTTTTCAGATTTCAAACTATATTTTTTTATACTAGCTTTTTTATCTTTAACAAGTCTATTAAGATCCTCTTTAAACCCGTCTTTGAATGAATGTAAGAGCCCTAAAACATGACCAAGTTCGTGTACAAAGGTTTTTTTTTCATTTATACTTACCTGATCAGGAACAATAATTATTGAATTTGACTCTCTTGGATAAACTGCGGAGTGTCCTCCTTGTGTTCCATCTTGAGGTATTGCACTAAGAAAAAATATAACTCCTTTGAAATTAGGATGTTTTTTCTTAAAAATAGTTTCTAATGTGTTAACATATTTAGAATTTCCTTCGTGAAATTGTGGAATGTTACCAAAGGGTCTTTTTAATACATTTTTGGATATTAATTCTTCTATATCTATTACCATTTCTGAAACCTCTATTAAATCAACATTTATAAAAGCTTGATTTAATGATGTTTTGTTAAAAAAATCTATTATTTTGCCTTTATCAAATTTATGAAATGTTCTTTCATTATAAGTATTATCTGGTTCGTTTCCTTTAACCTTTACAAAATGAACTGGCAAAGTAAGTATCTCATCATTCTTTACAACAGTAATCTTGCCAACCCTATGATTTTCTTTATTCAATAACTCTATTTTTGTGTCCTTGTTTAGAGGGGTATCGCAAAATACTTTAATGGTTACCTCCCCTTTTTGAATATCTTTTATTTTTACTTCATTAGGCTCAAAACGTATACCGTTTTTGGAGGGGAGCTTAACAACATCGTCGTTTTTTGGTTTGCCTTCTGTAATTTTTACTTTTAGGTTAAGGGATACGTTTTCCTGATTGGGGAACATGGATAGCCAAGGCACAAAATATGTTTCTCCCTCTATGGTGATTTGCTCATATTCCTTTTTTAGCTCCTCGTAGTTCTCACAAATATCTTTATAGTTGTCCCGCATCCAGTCAAAACCAAACTCTCCCTTATACGTTTCTAACCGCTCTAACCAAGCTATACATTTTACTTCTTCCTTTTTTTCTTCCTCTTCGTTTTGTGGCACATAATTGTCTGTGCTTTGTGGCAGGTAGCTCTCGTTCCAATCTTTTACCAACAATGCGCCATAGTTTTGTATTGCCGGGGATATGGTTATACAGGTAGTCATAGAGGATTCTCCTGTAGCAGTAAACTTTACCCTAATATTGGTAATGGTGGCATCGCTAAACCTGTATCGTTTAACTGGTGGATTATCATAAGAACCGGGATAAAAAACAAGTTCGCCCAGGTTTAAAAAACAAAATCTTTCGTCCCCCGGTATTCGTTCTGAGGGCTTACCTGAATAATACTCAAAAACCTCATCGTCTTTGCTGGATTCAAAACTTAGTTGTAGATATCCTCCTTGCACTTCGGTAGTGGGCCTGCCTGTTTTGTGGTTGATAATACGTTGGTATACTATCTGTACGTTTTGTACTTCTTTTTCTATGCCCAGAAAAAAAAGCTTGGCTAATACGGTCATTTTAGGTTTAGGTTTTAATAAGCCCTTAAATTTAAACTAAAAACCGGTACTTTTTAAAAACCTAATATTTATTTTATGGTTAATTTGGTATAAAAGTAGTTTCTAAAAGCTTTTACCTCCACAATACTACCATCTATTTACAATTTTATAGTCCTCTAAACTTATATAAAAACCTCTTTATAAAGTTATTTTATTCCATATAGATTCTAAAAAAACAAAAAAACACATAAAAAACTGTTTTTAAACACCTTAGCGATATCCTGCGTCCTTGCATCGGATCGATGTATGGATTGGGCTTCGAGTGCCTCAGCTCCCTACTTGATTTTCTGCGAGACTGTTCATTAAAGTGTGTTATAAATGTTTTAAATTATAAATTTGTGATATTATGGAAAAACAAGAGAATTTTGGTTACAATGGTTTTAAGAGAAAAGTTATTGAAGACATTAGAAAATGTAAATTAAAAGCGCTTCGATAAGCTCCCTGTGACAAACAACTTTAAACATCCTTAACTAAACATTACGAAAAAGCCCTCACTAGTTTTTTAAACCAATGAGGGTTAAGTGTATTTTAATCAACACCCTCGGAGCAAGCTTACGAGGTATGCTTCTGAAAATATATTTTGTTTTCGAGACAGGCCTCGGAGAATTAAACTCCACAATGTGGATTAAAATGATATTACTAGTTCTTAAAGAATCTCTTTATATGTATTTCTCCGTTTTTTGTTTTCAATTTAACAACGTATACTCCTGCTAGTAACGATTCTGTATTTAGTACTACATTTCTTTTATCTTCTATTTTTATGTTTTGCAGAACTTCTTTTCCTTGTAGATCAAAAACTTTTATTTCTGCAATCTGTAACGATTTTTGAACTTTTATAGACAGAAAGTTATCTGCAGGATTGGGATACAGTGCTATATCTTCTTTATTTTCAAGTGTTTCCACTTCTTCTGTTTTAGCACCTATTCCTCTTCCGCAACCATCTTGTTTGTACTCTACACGAACTGCCTTAGGATCAATTTTTCGGTATTCGTTTACAAAAATCTGTTGTACGCTTTGGGTTACACATGGCTCTTCCTTTTTTTCTTTCAAACCTACCCCTATTTCGCAAGAGGTATCTGTTTTTCCTGTATCGGTTGTTTCTACCATATAAATTTCTGTAGCTCCTGCTCCAAAAGATGTTGTATATCCTGCAAAAGCAAATCCTTTATCAAACTCGTCCACTACCATTTCTATCCCTGCTTCGTTACCATTTCTTCCATAATTACGTGCCCAAAGTAAATTACCCCCTGCATCTGTTTGAAACATCATAGCCATAGACGATCCAATAATCTGTTGCCCTACTACAGTATATAAAGGAGTACCTGCTGTACTAAAAGTTTCTTCTACCCCATATCCATACTCGGTTCTTTCTGTGCCATAGGTTTTCATTCCTATAAAATTACCATTGCTTTTTAAAAACAGTAAAAACGCATCATAAGAGTTATTGACACCAAAACTATTGGTTATTCCTGTAAGCACATAATTTCCGTTTTTGGTTTGCTTTATACAAGTTCCTATATTGTAATATCTGCCAGAAGGATCAAGTTCTCCGGGATACCCAAATATTCTGTTCCACTCCAGGGTTAGATCTGGTTTTAATTTAATTACAAAAATATCGGTAACCGGATTCGCCAAGGTAGAGGTTGCACCACACCAGTAGTTGGTTGTTGAACCTGTAATAATATACCCTCCATCTTTTGTTTGTTCAATCCACGCGCCTCTTTGATCTCCTCTGCCTCCTATAACTGTTGCTTTTGTAAGATTGCCCATAAGATCTGTTTTGGCAACATAAATACTGGTTCCCGGATATGCTTGCGAATAACTTCTGGTCTCTCCTACCAGTACATATCCAGGTTTTCCTGTTACTTCTCTGATATTTTGTACACAATGTGCCACATCGTATTCTTTGCCCCCATATACCATAGAAAAAACAGGTGCTCCATTTATATCTACTCCTGTAAGGTATGCATCTCCTGCCCCAAAACCAAAACTTTGTGTAGTACCAGCTGCTACATAAGCTACCTTGTTATTAGGGCTGAAATATGTAGATTGCCGCACAGAATTAAAATATTCAGACTTTTCTCCCCCATATACATAAGACCATATTTGATTTCCGTCTAAATCTGTTTTTACTAAAGTAGCATCTACATTACCTATAAAATTTTGAGAGGTATAGCCTGCTATTACATATCCTTTTTCAACTTTTTTAAGTTGGGTTAAAGATCTGCCCATTTCTGATTTTTCTGTCCCAAATGTTCTTTGAAACTGTGAAAAACCCAAGCTTACTATAAAGCTAAAAATCGCACTTAATACAATTGTTTTCATGATGATTTATATTTGAATTGGTTAAAAATAATTTCTTCTTAATCTCAAATAACTTAACTGCCCCGGGAAAAAAATATTAGTACTAATCTTCTGGCTTCTATTTGGTGTTTAATAGGATCAAATACTATTTTACAACTTAATACCCAAGTACTAGCCATTTATCAAAAATACGAAACAAAATAATGGTTATCAAGTGGTTACACCCCATAATTACAGAGGGAAAAACCTGTTTTTTTAATCATCAGGTACAGGTTATCCTTATTTAATTTACAGATTTGTATATATACATTTATTGTGCTAACCCCTATCTTTACCAAATAATAAATGGTGCAATAAATATTACTATGGTTCAAAAAATAGGAAAATGTATTCTAATTGTTTTATTAAGTTACAATTGCTCCAAAAACAATATGTCAGAAATAACTACAGATATAGATACAAATACCATTATCAACGAACAGGCAGAAGAACAAAACACTATTAGTAAGCTTGTCTTTATTGATGAATTTGTAATTCCTGACAAAGAGATAGATGGTATCCCAATCGGTGGTTTTTCCGGGATGGATTACAAAAATGGAAAATGGTATATTATCTGTGATACTTCTACCCCACCTATACGGTATTATGAAGCCCAAATTGATTACAATAAAAATGCTTTTACCTCTGTTAAAATAGATACAATGATAGAGATTAAAGATACAACCGGCAATTCTCTAATACAAGGTATAGTAGATCCGGAAGCTATTAGATTTGATCCTAACACCCAAAAAATCATATATACCAGCGAGGGTTCTATACAAAATGATATAGATCCTGCTTTAATCGAAATAGATACAAAAGGAAATCAAACCCGAAGTTTTACTTTACCAAATAATTTTAGCGCGAATACACAAAATGACACTTTAGGACCAAGACATAATGGTGTTTTAGAGGGGCTTTCTTTAAGTATAGACGATCGTGGGTACTGGATCTCATGCGAGCTTCCTCTAATCGAAGATGGACCAGAACCTACCACTACAGACACACAATCCCCGGTAAGAATCACTTATATAAACAAAACATCGGGTATTGCAGAGCGACAATTTGCTTATGAATTAGATCCTGTTGCCCGTAAAGCTGCATTAGGCACCACATTTGAAGTGAATGGTTTGGTAGAAATTTTAGAGTATGACACCAACAAATTCTTAGCCTTAGAAAGATCTTTTTCTTCGGGTTATGCAGATGGTGGTAATACTATAAAAATTTATAAAGTAGATGCTGGTAATGCTACCAATACTCTTTCTTTAGGAGCGCTTTCCTCTTTGCATTATACTCCTGCAATAAAAACATTACTTTTTGACTTTGATACTATAAGAGACCAACTTACTAATGCTACTGTAGATAATCTGGAAGGGATTACTTTTGGTTCTACATTAGAAGATGGCAGTCGTACTATTGTAGTGATCTCTGATAATAATTTTAATTCATTTTATCCTCAATTTAACCAATTGATAGCTTTTAAGGTAGTGCCTTAACCAAAAAGATAATCCATAGTTTCTTACCAGAACAGCAATTATTGTTTATCTATTTGTGATTGTATATTTTCAAAATTAGAATATAACTCATTCATCATCCATTGTCTGGCTTTACATTTTTTTGCAATTTCGATAGATGTTTTACTAGATTGAAGTGCTTTTTGTAATTCACCTTGTGTTACATATATCTTGGACATCCCATCATAAGAAGAAAAGGACAAAGGGTTCTCTTTAATTCGTGTACTATATATATTCATAGCTTTATCTAATTCTTCGTTTTCTAAGTGATTTAAAGCTAATTGAAGATAATAATCCTCTACAGAACCCGGAAGCTTATTTTTAATCCCGGACTCTAAAATTAACAAATCCTCTTGCTTTTTATGATTAAAATAGTAGTAAATAACATTTCCTAAAAAGTAAGGTGGTATAGAAAACGAAGTAGAAAAATCTGTGGATAACTGACTATAATGATCTATAATCTGTTGTGCGCTTTTAAAACTATAAAACTCTTGTCTGGTGATTTCCCAGTTTTTAAAAATTTCTTCCAAGGATTTTTTTATAGTTACTAATCCTACAGAGTTATGATTTTCATTTTTAAAGTACATAAAACTCCAATCTTTTTCCTCTGGAAAATGCTTATCCAAAACTCCTACAAATTGTCTTACTCCCATTTCTTTGGTATCTGCAAGAGAAATGAAGAGATTTGCTCCTATTTCTTTTTTATCTTTAAAAACAGTGTTCGCTTTATTTATAATTTCATAATCTCCCAACCATAATGCAGGATCTATTGCTATATACGAATCGAATGCTTGTGGATTTTCTAACAGATAATTAGTTACAAAAACACCTCCTATAGAATGCCCAATTAAAATTTCATAACCTGAGACTCTGTAATTTTGATGTATATAAGGTTTTAATTCGTTTTCTATAAACAACATAAAATTAGAGGCATTACCTTCTCTTTTGGGGATATAATCAGGAGTACAGTTTTTTCTGTACTTGGTTTTTCCTTTATCGGCAATACCTACTACTATCATTTCGGGTATTTTTCCACTTACACTGGATAAAAGCTCTATTAGCCCTGTATCATAATGAAAATTATAATCCCCATCTATTAGATAAACTACAGGAAAATTTCCTTTTGGGTTAGAATAATAGCTTGGTGGCAGATATACCTGAAAAGCCCTATCTTCTTCCAACACTTTTGAAGGTATAGATTTTCTCTCACCAATAGTAATACCTGAATTTATTTCTTGCCCGTAAACTATACCGGACACATAAAAGAGTAAAAGTAAAAACAATATATTTTTGTTCATTTTGATGGGTTTTATTTTTTTATAGTTAGTCTTAATAATCATTATCTATATAACATTTACTTTCTTTCATTATTATAAGGTTTAACAGTATAGCTAAGTCTTATAATTTATTCGAAAAATAGTATAATCATTATAAATAAACGATAGTAACGATCAAAAAGTAATGTTAATTATAAAATCAATAATCTCGGATCATAGAATACATTTACACAAAGAATAAGAGTTAATAGCATCATAATCATCTGTATAATTTTAGTACTTTTAGGCTTTATTTTAGACGAATATGAAAATAAATCTTATGAGATGTTTTTTGTTTTTTTTGACAGCTATCTCAATGTACAGTCAGGATATTGCTATTTTACAATATAAAGGAGGCGGCGACTGGTATAGTAACCCTACTGCTTTACCTAATCTTATACAATTTTGTAATCAAAATATAAATACTGCAATAGGAACAAAACCAAAAACCGTAAAACCAGAAAGTACCGATATTTTTCAATACCCCTATATCCACATGACGGGGCATGGAAATGTTTTTTTTACAGATGCAGATGCCAATAACCTAAGAAACTATTTGTTAAGTGGTGGTTTTTTACATATTGATGATAATTATGGAATGGAACCTTATATTCGAAAAGAGTTGATTAAGGTTTTTCCTGATAAGGAACTAGTAGAGTTACCAGTAACTCATCCTATTTTTTCATCAAAATATAATTTCCCGCAAGGATTACCAAAAATACATGAGCATGATGGGAAAAGACCGCAGGCATTAGGGATTATTGATGAAAACAGATTGGTTGTATTATTTACTTTTGAAAGTGATTTAGGAGATGGTTGGGAAAATCCCGAAATACATAATGATCCGGAGGAAGTTCGTGCCAAAGCTCTTAAAATGGGAGCGAATATTATTAAATATGCTTTTGAAAATTAAATGTCAGAACAATTACATCATAACAATAGTACGTTTATAAAAAGAATGTTTCCTATAACACTTGTATGTGACAGAGTAAACTCTCCTGCCAATATAGGTAGCTTATTCCGGATTGCAGATAGTTTTGGTATAGAACAAATTTATTTTTGTGGAGAGGAGATTACTGTTATTAGCAAGCGTATGCAGCGTACTGCAAGATCTACACACGAGATTATACCATATCACCAAACAGAGGATATTAAGGATACTATAAAGCAACTTAAATCTAATGGATATACTATTTTGGCTTTAGAAATTACCAATACCAGTATTCCTGTTTATGATTATAAATATAAAAAAGAGGACAAGATTGCTTTAATTATAGGAGAAGAAAATTTTGGGGTATCCAACGAGATTTTAGAGCTTGTAAAGCAGACTATACACGTAAACATGTATGGAAACAATAGTAGTATGAATGTTGCTACAGCTACCGGAATTGCCCTTTATGAAATCACTAAACAGTTTAGTAAACAATAAAACAGATATATACTGAAGTGGGGTAAACACTTTAAAAAACATGCAAAGCAAAACTTGTACATTTGAGTATGTATCCCTTTTGAAATTTTAAAAATATGAATTCAAAAACAATTGCTTATGGTATCCTTAGGGCAGTAGCCGCAATTATCGGTATTATTTTACTTATATGGTTTTTATATAAAATACAATCTGTACTTGTGTATATTGCATTTGCTTCTGTGATTTCTCTTATGGGAAGACCTTTGGTTTTATTTCTTAAGAAAAAATTAAAATTTAACAATACTCTGGCTGTAGTTGCTACCCTGTTTATAGTTATTGGTTTGTTTTTAAGCATTTTTACATTGTTTGTACCAATTATAAGTGAGCAAGGTCAATTGATCGGAGAAATTAACATTAATGAAGTAAGTAATGATTTAGACAGACTTAATCAAGAAGTAAGCAACTATTTTAAAGTCAAAAAACTAAACTTGGTAGAACTGATAAAGCAAACCGATTTAATGCAGTTTTTTGACCTAAAAACCATCCCTAATATAATTAATTCATTTCTAAGTGGTTTTGGAGCTGTATTAATTGGTTTATTTTCTGTATTATTTATTTCTTTCTTTTTACTTAAAGACAGTCAACTTCTTGAAAATAGTTTACTAGTTTTTGCAAAAAAAGAAGATGAAAATAGATTTATGACTGCTTTTAATAAAATTAAAGATTTACTTTCCCGGTACTTTATAGGCTTATTATTACAAGTTTTTATCCTTTTTGTTTTATACACTATACTTTTACTTGTATTTGGGGTTCATAATGCCATTGCAGTTGCACTGATCGCTGCTATTCTTAATCTTATACCTTATATAGGTCCCTTATTTGGCGGTATATTTGTTTTAATATTAGCAACTACAAGTAATCTTGGGCTTGATTTTCAGGATGTTATTTTACCAAAGCTATCTTATATTTTAATTGGATATCTTATCATTCAGTTAATTGATAATTTTTTAAATCAACCTCTGATTTTTGGAAACAGCGTAAAATCACACCCTTTAGAAATCTTTTTGGCTATCCTTATTTTTGGACTTCTGTTTGGTATTGGCGGTCTTATTGTTGCTGTACCTTTTTATACAGCAATTAAAGTAATAGCTAAAGAATTTTTATCTGAATATAAAATTGTTAAAACTCTTACCAAAGATTTATAAAGTTCTGAACTTGTACAATCACTAACCCTAAGCAAGCTTATATAGTATGCTTCTGAAAATATGTTTTGTTTTTGGGGCAAGCCCCGGAGAATTAAATTCCACAATGTGGATTAAAAGTATAAAAATTGAATATTAAAATTTTAGACAAAGAAGTTCAGGAGTTTATTACTGAAAAAGCAAATAGCACATACGATATAAGTGCTTTGGTTTTAAGCGGAAGTCCTTTTGATGCCATATCGGTTCAAGAACTGGCGCAGCAAGTACAAGCCAAACGTAAAGCTAAGAGCAAACTGCCTACCTGGTATTCTAAAAAAGAAATTTACTATCCGCCAACACTTAATCTGGAGCAAACATCTTCAGAAACTACAGCTTTGTATAAAAGTAATCTGGTTTCCGGGGATTCACTAATCGATTTAACAGGGGGATTTGGTATTGATGACTATTATTTTTCAAAACGTATAAAAAAAGCAATACACTGTGAGTTAAATACCGATTTAAGTGTAATTGCAGCCCATAATTTTAAAGTTCTTGGTTCTGAAAACATAAAAACATATACTGGTAATGGACTAGATATTCTTAAAGAACAAACTTTTGTAGACTGGATATATATAGATCCTTCGCGCAGACATGATACTAAAGGAAAAGTTTTCTTTTTAGAAGATTGTTTACCAAATGTACCAGATAATTTAGATCTCTTTTTTCAAAAAAGTAATAATATATTACTAAAAACATCTCCTTTACTGGATTTACAAACAGGTATTAATGCTTTAAAAAACATAAAAGAAATTCATGTAGTTGCTGTAGAAAATGAGGTTAAAGAGTTACTATGGATTTTAGACAAAACAAATAAAGAGGATATAAAAATAACCACTGTAAATATCCTGAAATCTGGTAACCAGACATTTTCTTTTATACAAAAAGAAGAAGCACGACAGCCCATTAACATTGGGGAACCTATAAAATATCTTTATGAACCAAATAGTGCTATCTTAAAAAGTGGCGGTTTTTTAAGCATTAGTACTGCTTTTAAGGTTAAAAAACTTCATTTACACTCCCATCTATACTCCTCTGACCAAAAAATTGATTTTCCCGGAAGGGAGTTTGAAATATTGGCAATATATCCTTATCAAAAAAAAATAATGTCTAAAGCAGCAATTACCAAAGCAAATATTACCACTCGTAATTTTCCTGAGAGTGTAGCTACTTTAAGAAAAAAACACAAAATAAAAGATGGAGGGGACATTTATTTATTCTTTACAACAGATCATACCAACAAAAAAATCGTTGTTGCCTGTAAGAAAATAAACTTCTAAATAGACTGTTTGGTTATTTACTCGATAAATACTTTAGAATTTGAAATTTTCTATAAGTGGTTCAAGAGTTACAGTTATCCTTTTCAATGTCGTTAAATCAAGAATTTAAACTATTGATTTAAAATTTATTAATAGTGTATCAGCCTACGCAGGATGAACTGTGCTTAAAAACAAATATTTGGTTATTTTGTCATTCCGTTGAAGAACGGAATCCATGATGGAAGTAAAGGGGTATTTTGCTTTTACAGATGTTTAATCCTCAAAAAGATACAGCTTAATAAACGACATTGGTTATCCATTACACCTTAAACACTCTTATTTTGCTACCGATATTTTAAGTAATAAATTGCTTTTTTTACCATCATAAGCTTCCATTATCATATCCATATTAGGTAACGTAGCTGCTTTGGTAAGTTCTAAAACATCCAAACGTGAATTTCTAATATCGCTTCCGGTAAGGATAGCTTCTTTGGTTGTTTCTCCAGATGCATCATCTATCACATAAGAAGTTAGATAAATAAATTCTTTTTTACCATCAAAGTAACGTGCAGGTGTTTCATCAAAAGATCGTTTTAGATTGGTAAAATCATCTATAAAGAACAAATAATGTTTTCCTTTATTTTTAAAATTCAGATAAGACATACTGCGCTTGCTTGTAGTACCTAATTGGTATTTTGGCAATTTATGCATCCAAGCCATTTTATTATCTTGTAATAATTTAAACGCAAAAATATCTCTGTAATAATACCTGTATGTTGTTCTGGACCCAGAGGAACTTGATGTAGTAAAAGATTCTACATAGCGTTGTTCCCCTAGCAATACTATACTACCATCGGTATTAAATACAATATCATTAACCCTAAGGTTTTCTAAATCTTTTTTATCTGATTCTTTTTGTGTTCCTTCATTAATTCGTGTCTCTCTTTTTAGAGCCAGATCTTGGATCATTTCTACAGAAATATCACTTTTCACAATTTTATTTACTGTACCATCTGTAGATAATATTGCTGAAAAAATACCTGAAATTTCTGCTTTATTATTGTTATTAGCATAAAAGCCAGAAATTGTGATTATACCCGATGTATCTTCTTCTATAACTGCATCGGTAATTGATTTTCCAGAAACATCAATTTCACTTTTTATAATTTCACCACCGTTTTCTGTAATCTTAAAAACTTCGGTTCGATATGTACTTTCAATCTTGTTTTTATCTGTCGAAGAAGCATTAAAAACAGAGGCTGTCATATAAAAATTACCTGCATTATCTATTGCAAAATCTTCATTCTCAATTTTATCTGAAGCATAAGGCAATGTTACTTTTCTTTTCCACAAAAGATTTAATTCATCATCAAAAACAGCAATTCCAATTATATCTCCTTTATCAGAACTGGTTTGGATTCTATACAAAACCAATAATTTTTTTTCGTTTGCAGACTTTTTAAATACAAATTTATTTATTCTTCCACCTGCATCAAAACCGTAAGTGCTTTTAAAACCAAAATCTCTGTTTATATTTTCTTTATCATTAATAAGCTGGATAGGTTTTTCTACCACAATTCCGGTAAGAGATACTTTTTGTGCGTATGCTTTATCATTGATGGAGTAAAAAACAACTGCTTTTTCCCCCAATTTCATTACGGTTTCAAAATCTCCTTTGTCCTCTACTATTTGTCTTTTTTTTATATCTTCTTTAAGATCTTCCAATGAATATCTTTGTATAGTCATAGAATTGCGTTCTTTTTTAATGGACACAAGTCTGTTTCCTGATGCAACATGATATGTACCTATGCTTTTTATTCTTTTATATTTTTCTCCTGTTTTAAAAGAAAAATCTTCGAGTAAAATTGGTTTTTGGGAAAAAGCGTGAAAAGAAATGAAAAAGCTAAAAACTAAAAGATATCTAATATTCATTTGTGCATCTTTTTTATAAATATTCATAAGGTTATAGGATAAGTTCAATTCTATACAAATATATAAAAGAAGTATTTAAGGATTTTATTAGTGGCAAGGTAAAATTTTCATGTTTTTTTACATCAAGAAAAATCTGATTTTCAAGCCATTAAAAATAAGTATTCTTCAAATAACAAATTATGGTAAAAAAATCTTGCATTGTAGTTTCATAAAAGCTACATTTGCATCCGCATTTGAAATAATAAATGTGTTGTTCATAACAAAGTTTTGGAGAGGTGCCAGAGTGGTAATGGAGCAGATTGCTAATCTGTCGACGGGTAACTGTCGCCAGGGTTCGAGTCCCTGTCTCTCCGCATTTTTTAATTTTCGGGGTGTAGCGTAGCCCGGTTATCGCGCCGCGTTTGGGACGCGGAGGTCGCAGGTTCGAATCCTGCCACCCCGACAATTTAACATATCAATTGTTACTAAAAACCTGTTAATCGTATGATTATCAGGTTTTTTTGTTTTTAGGAAAATCAAATGATTCGATTTAATGCGTCAACAAATCGGATAACAAAACCGTTTTAACATTTGTGTTGACCTAATTGTTAAAGCAACCTTTTTGGTTCGGTAAATAAATGTATCTTTATAAATGATTTGGCTTTCGTTTGACAATATCTGTTGTTAACTAAAAGACGAAACAAATGAAAACATCGACTACCTTCAGTTAGCAAACTTTTCTTTCTGTAAAAAGGGAGAACCAAGCGACCTTGCAACCGAACGTTATCATGAGATATTGAATAATTCAAAATAATCGTTGGGTCATTGACCCTATCCATGTTGCGATAATTTATGAGAGACTGCATAAAAAATAATCCTATTACACTCTACTTCATTCTGACATTTATAATTTCGTGGAGTGGAATTTTGATCGTGGCAAACCAAACAGGAATTCCTGCCACTACAGAACAATTTGATAAACTACTTCCAATTGCAATGATTCCGTATTTACTGGGCCCTAGTATTGCCGGTTTTATTATGATCGGTCTAACTAAGGGAAAAAAAGGATTTAGCGAGCTATTTAGAAAGCTCTTAAAATGGCGCTTGGGTAGCTCGATCTATCTGATAGCTATATTTACCGTACCAATTCTTTCACTTGTTGTTCTTTTTATTTTATATCAATTTTCAGAATCATACATTCCGGATATTGTTACCACGAATGATAAGACGGCCCTAATTCTAAGTGGATTGATTTATGGTATTATAGGCGGCGGTCTTTTAGAGGAATTGGGATGGTCAGGATATGTAACTCCTAAACTAAGGGAAAAATATAGTATAGTAAAGACCGGTCTTATTATTGGTGTATTCTGGGGAGCGTGGCATTTCCTTCCTGTTTTTTGGGGGTCTGGCGACAGTTCAGGTAACTTGGTGCTATCAAAATTTTTACCAGGTCTGTTTTTTCACTATGCCGGTTCAATACCTGTACGTATACTTATAGTTTGGCTTTATGATAGGTCGCAAAGTCTAATTCCGCCCATAATTTTGCACGCAACACTCACGGCATTCTCATTTTTCATCTTCAATATTTCCCAAGTAGGCGTCTCTCTTTTTATTTATTATGTTCTGCTTGCTATTGGTTTTTGGATACTTGTCGCTCTTATCAAGAACAAATCATTATTGAAACCAAATAAGATTATAAAATGAAAATACCTCAAAAGGCAAAGTTGTTAACATAAAAAGAAGGTTTTACGAGACTGCTTTTTTATTTGTGAAGTAATAATAAAATTTGATAACTCTTATATTGTGTTGAATTACACAAATAATATCTTTGCTTTATCAGAAAGTAAAGCATTTTACTTTAAGTTCATTTATAGTACCGTCAACAAATCGGATAGCAGCTAAATTTTTTAATCTGTAACTGATTGATATATAAAGCATTGTGTGATTGAGTTCAAACTCTGCCACCCCGACTAAGTTAAACCGTTCATTTTCAGTAGATAATGAACGGTTTTTTAGTTTCTATACATCTCAGGAGTTGGCATTTATTCTATACAATGAGCTACACTACTTTTGTAAAAACTAAAATATTATACAAAAGAGGAATTGAGTTTTATAACAATACCTTAGAGAGGTTTCTAAAATGGATTGAGCTTCGTGGACAGTTTCAATTTTGAGTAAAATCTGCACCAATATCTATACACAGAGTCATTTAATTAATATTTCAATTTATCTAGTAGACTTAAAGAATTGTATTTTTTATAAGATTTCTAAGTAATCTTATAAAAAGAAAAAAATCATAAAGAAAATCAAATTTCATCAACAGAAAACTAGGTGTTTTTAAATGTATATCTAATGTACCGCTCTGTCCAATCTTTCTCTTCAAGTGATGATTTAGTATATAATCTGGTTGCAGCAATTGGAAGAAGCCATTCATTAATTTCTTCCCTAGATATTTTTGTAAGACGTATATATTCTTGAAGATATAATTTAGAAAATAATTTTCTATACTGATTATGTAATCGAAAATAATGGTTTGATGTTTTAAAGATCGGTGCCGGAACCGGATGTTCTTGCACCAGTAAAGCATGTACTATATCTCCAACAGGATTACCAGAAAGCGCTTCTTGCCAATCCAAAATTACCGGACCATTTTTAGAGAAGATAATGTTTTCCTGATGCAAATCATTATGACAAAGTTGTCGCCCTTCAGAAAGTGTTTCAAATTGGCTTAAAATAGTATTTGCTATTTCTCCCAAACGCCCTTTGGAGTTCGAAATGGCGTTTTGCATAAATTTTCGCTGATCGCTAAAACCTGAACCCGAAAGCTGATGCATTTCGACCTGAGCCTTAGCAAATTCATGAGCATATATCTTTATTTTATATGGTTCTCTTCTAAGAATATTAGTAACTGTAGGACCTTTTATAAACTCTGAAACTATACCAACACAACCATCTAATTTAATTACATCTTTTATTCGAGGAACAGTAACCCCTTGTTTTATTGCTATTTCAGTGTTAGATACTTCTCGCTTAATATGATTATCACTAACGGTATTATGAAACAATTTTACTACCTGTTCTGCCCCATACATAAATATCTCAGCATGTTTTCCTTTAGCAATAAGCTTTCCCTTTTTCATCTTTTACGATTTTAAGGTAACATTTTGTATAGGAATGTACAAATACATAATTATTCGTATGATGTGGTAGATAATTTTTTTTACATATCTTTTTCTGCGTTTAAGAAAATTATATTTTTGATAGAGCATCTGTACTGCTGCAGATGCTAGTACATGAGCACAAACTTCATTTTTTCTATTTCTAAATTCGGGACGCATAACGTCAAGAATCATTACATAGCGCCTCTCAGAAGTATGATTCCATGCGGTATGTGTTCTAGCATCACAAAAAGGCATGGTTTGCCCTTCTTTCCATTCTCGCATTTCACCGTCTACTTGAAATCCACAATCGGGTAAAGTCCCTGGTATTACCAATCCCATATGGCATCTTATAACAGCATCTGTATCTCCTTGGTGAGGATTTATATTAGATTGTGGTTCTAAAATACTTAAGGAAGCAGAAGTACAACCGGGAAGAGATCTTAAAATTTTCATTGTTTCTGGACAACGATTACAATTCTTGTGATTCTTCATTTTCCAGAATATAAGCCCCATGGTTTTCCATCTTTGAGGAGGAAAAGACATAGACTTATTTATTTTATAGGGCTGTAACCTATCTGGTGTTTCTTCTATTAAATCAATTAATTCTTTTCGAATTACTTCCCAATTATTTTCGAGTATTTTGGTCCATGGCAATTGCTCTTTATCATGAAAAGCAGGCTGATCTCCTAAATATCTTCCACCAAAAATACTATACCAGGGATTGGGTTTAAGGTTTGCTTTTCTTTCTATAGTTTCTGACCCTAAGCTATTCATATTATTCAACATTTGTTAATTCGTCTAAAACTAATTGTATTTCATTTGACCAATTAGCATTTAAATGTCCTTCAATCATGAGGTACAATATTTCTTGTTGTTCTTTTACTAAATCGTGCCCGCCAGGCATATATACAATTTTAAAATCTTTTCTTGATAAAAGCGCCCATTCTCTCACTTTATCAGGTAATAAAAGAGAATCGGATTCCCCAACAATAATTGTAAGCGACGCTAGTACCTCTTCGTTACTTGGCTGGTAGGTTTCTAATAGTTCAATATCTGCTCGTAATAAATTTACGGTTCTTTCAATTGCGGATCGTCTTTCAGGTTGATTTTTTGTGTTTTCAAATTTATCCATTACAGCTTGAACAAATTCTGAATCCGATAAGGTATGAATATGGTTTCCTTCTGTTTTTGAAGGTGCATTACTTCCTGATAAAAAAAGATGATCTGGCAATCTTTTTCCTGCCTTTTTCAATGCTACATAACACTCATAAGCAGTCAAAGCACCTAAACTATGTCCATAAAACGCATACGGGCCTTTTGGAGGTTCAAACGCTTCTATAAAGTCACCAACTAAAAGTTCCATCGATGTATGTGCCTTTTCTGTACTTCTATCATCATGTCCGGGAGACTGAACCCCTATCAATTCTAAATTAGGATGTGCTATAGAAGCCCAAGGTTGAAAAACTAATGGTCCTGAACCTGCATAAGGGAAACAGTACAGCGTTATATCTGCATTTTGTTCTGCAGATTTAATAGTGGTAAACCATTCTCCCTTAGAGAACTCTTTTTTAATGGTATCTCCCTCTTTTACAGACTCTTCATTCTGATCCACAGATTCTTTATACGTACTTTGTGGTTGGTAAACTATATCAAACAAATAATCGGATACCGCTTTTATATGAGGATAATTGTAAGCAAGTGTATTTGCTAATTTTACCTGAAAATATTGCTCTAATTTTGTAGCCATCAAGATTGCCATAAGGGAATCCATTCCTAAAAAATTAAATCGTTTATCATCCGGAATATGATCCATCGATTCAATCAACATAACTGATCGTAGCTCCATTCGTACTACGTCTTCTATAAGTTGTCGTGCTGTATCAGGAGATGCTTGCAAAATTTTATCCAGATGATCTGAAGATGCTACTGTAGACACAGTTGAGCCATTACTTATAACTTGTTCAAATAACGAAGGTTGTAAAGTAAAATCAATAAAAGGGCGGTATTTTTCCCAATCAATTCGTCCAACTAATGACAATGCTTTACCAGTATTCAGGTCATACTCCATAGCTTCTAATGCCTCAGATGGAGGCATCAATGTAAATCCCATTTTACTTAATAGCTCTGTTTCTTCTGGTTTGGCACTCATTCCTACATCTCCCCATGGTCCCCAATCCATACAAAGAGTTTTTTGCCCATTACCTGCGCGATAAAGACTTACCATATCCATAAAATAATTCGCAGCTGTATAGTGACTTAAATTAACAGACCCCCACAGTGCAGAAACAGATGAGAATAAAATGAAACAATCTAAATCATAGGATTCTGTAAGACGATGTAATGCCCAAGTAGCGTGTATTTTAGTTTTTAAAGTTTCAAAAAAAGCATTTGTATCCAGTTCCACTATTTTTGAAAACCAATTCTCTCCTGCAGTGTGTAATACTCCTCTTAAAGGGATCTCTCTTTCTTTTAAGGAAACCAGTAGTGCTTCAAGTTTTTCGATATCCCGTACATCTTGTGTTGCTATTTCTACAATAACCCCTTGTTTTTCAATGCCCAACAACTCTTGAATCAGAGCATATTGATGATGATCTTCTGTAATCGAAGCCCACTTATCGTTAGCTGGTAAACTACGACGGCTCATAAGGATTAAATGCTTTGCTCCTTTAGTTACCGCCCAATTTGCAGATTTAAGTCCTAGACCTCCTATACCCCCTGTTATTAAGAAAGCTCCGTCTCCACGAAATACTACTGGTTCGTATACTTCTTTTTCTACAGGAGCTAATTGTTCTATATATTGAATTCCATTACGAACAGCTACACAATGCTCTCCGTTTGGTTCTAGTATTTTAGCTAATATATTATTTCCTTTTTCTTCTATACTAGAATTTACATCTAAATCCATCATTCCTCCACGCCACTCAGGATGCTCTAAAAATAATGTCTTGGCAAATCCCCAAAGAGGAGCAAGACTCAAATTAAGACGCTTTCCTTCTTCTTTTTTAATTTGTTGCGTTCCTTGAGTAACTATCCAAAGCGGAGGCGTAATAACTACTTGTTTTAACGCTTTTAAATATGGAATAAAAATACCGAGAGTTTCTTGTATTGTTCTATGGATATCATCTACCTCTAGGTCTTTGTTGTTAATTTTAGAAAAATCATCTGTCAAATAAACTACTTTCCATGCCTCTACATTAGCTCTACTTTGGCTGGTTACAATCTTATTTAAGATATTAAATACCGTAGTGGTTTCTAGTTTTTTTGGTAAGATAACATCTGGTTTATGAGTACTTTTAGTATCTGTACTTATCCAAAAACTTTGATGCCCGCGTTCCTTAATTTTATGAATTAAGGTTTGTAAAACAGGAGTATCTCTACCCAAAATAATCCAAGAGGTATTTTTTCTTAATTCTGTAATTGTTAATGGATCCGGAAGTGCTCCACGTTCCACCCAATCCAAATCATAATGAAGGTTAAATTGTGTAGCTATTTCGGGCTTAACCTCAGCTTTTACATAATCTGTGTTATATACCGGACCTGCAAAAGCTGCAATATTTTCGGCTTTTAATTCTTTTATCCAATAGGACTGACGATTAAATGATAACCCTGGTATACTATGTGGCTTCTTTTTACCATTAAGTAATGCTTGCCAAAAAATGTCCCATCCTTCTTGATAAAGTTTACTAAGAGAATCGTAAAAGTAACGTGTTTCAGAACGACCTCCTTTTGGTATATTTAAGGATCGTAAAAGCACTAAATCTTTTTGATTCAGACATTCCCGAACAGCTACTAATGTACTAGCTCCAGGTCCAATTTCTGCATAGTGTCTGATTTCCTCTTTCTCTAACAAACTTACTGCTTCAGAAAAACGAACTGTATTACGCATATGCCGTTTCCAATGATCTGTATTTGGTGCAGAATTCATTTCTTTTGCTGTTGTCGAAGAAATCCATCTTTTTGTTGGTGGCTTAAAAGTAAACTGATCTACATATTCTCCAAAAGATTCTAAAACAGGATCCAAAAGATGACAATGAAAAGCCATATTCATTCGCAGATTATAAAATTCTACCCCAAGATCTGCAAAGTGATTTACAACACGACTAACTTCTTTAGAGCATCCTGCTATTACGGTTTTTTTAGGGCTATTTACCACTGCTATTTGCGCTAATTTTTTATCTAGTACTGCCTCAATTTCTTCGTGGGCAGTAAAAATGGTAACCATTCGTCCTTTATCGGTTAAAGAATCTACCAACTCTGCACGCTTTAGTAATATTTTCATTCCTGTTTCTGGTTCAAAACATCCAGCTAAACAAGCA
This sequence comes from Aquimarina sp., assembly GCF_977115655.1. Classification (NCBI taxonomy): domain Bacteria; kingdom Pseudomonadati; phylum Bacteroidota; class Flavobacteriia; order Flavobacteriales; family Flavobacteriaceae; genus Aquimarina; species Aquimarina sp. Next base: position 26,380 of record NZ_CDSBKO010000010.1, on the reverse strand, counting down.
GCTGCATATTCTCCCAGACTATGTCCTAATAAAACATGAGGTACAACTCCACATTCCTGATAAAGAATACCTAAACTATATTGTATAGCAAACAATATTGGTTGTAAATAAAGGTCATGCCAGATTTCATATTTTTTTTCTTCAAAAGCTATAGTATGTAATGGTATTGGTAAGCTTTCATTTTCTATAGCTTTTGCACAGCGATCAAAACTAGCCTGAAAAATAGGAATAGTATAATATAGTTCTCTTCCCATCTGCATAAACTGCTCTCCCTGACCCGTAAAAAGAAAACAGATTTTATTTTGCTGTGCTGCAGGTATACTTGCAGGATCTGTAGTTTGTACAAATTTTTCTAATTCTAATTTAAGGTTTTGTTTATCCTGCACTAAAAAACACTTCCTGAATTTTAAATGAGAACGACACATAGCCTGAGTATACGTTAAGTCGTTTATGGATATTTCTGGATTTGTATCTAACCAGTTTATCCAATGAATAGCTTGTTCTATTATTCCTTTTTGTAAATGGCTTGATAATGGAAAAGGCTTGTACACCAAATTTCCTGTTGACAATTCAGTATTAGTTACAGGAGCTTCGATATTTACATGTTCTTCTATAATAACATGTGCCAAAGATCCTCCAAAACCAAATGAACTCACTGCTCCCCTAAGTTTTTCTTTACCAGATGTCCATTTCTGACTTTTAAGTGGTATTTCTAAGCGGTTATTTTCTAGATGAATTTGAGGATTTATTTTTTTGATATGAATTTGAGGAGGTATTTCATGATGCTGTAACATTAATAACACTTTGATAATACCTGCAATTCCTGCTGCAGTTTCTAAATGACCAATATTAGCTTTAACAGAACCTACATAGCATGTATCGGCATCTGTTATTTTACTACCATATATCTTTCCTAGTTGTTCCATTTCTACGGGATCACCTGTTGGCGTTCCTGTACCATGTGCCTCTACATAACTAATATTTTGACCTTTTAATCCTGCTTCTGCTAAGGTTTTTGTTATTAGTTTTTTTTGTGCTTCTCCGTTTGGATAAGTCATTCCCATGCTGCGTCCATCTTGACCAATAGCAGAAGCATTAATTTCAGCCAAAATTTGATCTCCATCTCTAATCGCTTCTGATTTTCTTTTTAACATTACAAGACCACATCCTTCAGATCTAACATAACCATCTGCACTAGAATCAAAAGCTTTACAGCGACCCTCTGGAGACATCATACCGAATTGAGAAAGTGTAATTGTTGTACCCGGAGAAATAATAACATTTACGCCTCCAGCAATAGCTTGTTTACATTCTCCTTGAAGAATAGCTTTTGCTGCTAGATGAAAAGCAGTTAAAGAAGAAGAACACGCTGTGTCTACTGCTAAACTTGGTCCTTTCAGGTCATAATAATAAGACAACCTGTTGGCTGCTACACTATTTGAATTACCGAGTCCTGAATATGCATTAAAGCCTTCCATATTAGCAGTTAACTTTATTTTCATATACAAATAATCATTATTAGCAATACCAACAAAGACACCTGTATCTGAATTTTGAAGATCTTCTTTTTTCCAGCCTGTATGCTCTAATAATCGCCACGAAGTTTCTAATAGCATTCGTTGTTGAGGGTCTAATTCTGGAGCCTCATAAGGGGAAATACCAAATAAACCAGAGTCAAACTGATCAATATTTTCTGTAAATCCTGACCATTTTGTATTCATGCGTCCTGGTACTGCAGCTTCTGGAGCATAAAAAATATCATTATCCCACCTGTCTTTAGGGATCTCAGAAATTCCATCTTCTCCTTTACTAAGCATCTCCCAAAAAAGGTCTAAATTTTCTGCTCCACCAGGAAAACGACATGCCATACCTACTACCACAACAGGGTCATTTTTAGGAAAGACCCCTTCTTTATTTTTTTGTTCTTTAGTACTATAAAGAATCTTGAGTTTTTCTAATTGATAAAGTTGTAAGCATTTGTTGCGAGAAACTTTATAGTTCTGGGTTTTAGGCATTAGACCTCTTGCTATTAAAAAAATAGCATCTGGATTAACCCCAAAATCAGCAACCAAATTTGCCCTAATATGATCTGTAATAGTAGTATACTGACCAGGAGTTATATGTCTATGAATCTCTTGAAAAATTAAAAGCTCTTCTTTTCCTGAACTAAGATCCGCAACACAAACCGTTTGATCACTTACCTGAATTAAATCTATGCCAAATTTAGCTGAATGTTCTAAATCTTCTGCATTGTAATTGACACCTCTAATAATGATAATTTCTTTACTACGACCCGTTAAATAAAGAAACCCATTTTGAATAAAACCACGATCACCAGTATGAATAACATGTTCTCCTTCTAACGATTTATTGTTCCATTTTTCCAGATATGCGCCAGAATTATGCACTGCTTTTATATAAATCTCTCCTTCTTCTCCTTCTGGAAGTAATTTTCCTGTAGATGCATTTTGAATATAGATTTGTCCTATCTCGTTATCTATCCTATAAGGAGTTAAACATCTTTCAATTTGTTTTCCTATTTTTTTTGTCTGAAAATTATCTTCTAAATTTGTTACACCTAAACCTCCTCCTGCAACCAAAAGTGTCGCTTCTGCTAATCCATATACTGGACGAATAGAATTTATTTCAAAACCTGCGGAAGAGAATTTTTTAGCAAAATCATCAAGAACATCTCGTCTTACAGTCTCAGAACCAACATATAAATGTTTAAAATTACTTAGATCCCATTGCTCAGAGACTTTTACTTTGCCTGTACACATTTCTAAAGCAAAAGTAGGTGCTGCTGCTGCTGTTCCCTGATAATTGTGGATAGCTTGCAACCATAGGTCTGGTGAAGACAAAAAAGCTGTTGGAGGTAAAAATGCTCCAAAACCAGATTCAAACAATACAGTAAAAAGATGACCTACTAATCCCATATCATGATGAAAAGGTAACCACCCAACAACACGAACTTCTTCTTCCCTCTTAAAAACCCGATACATCTTCGCTAAATTTTGCATTACTTGCTTATGTGTAAGCATCACCCCTTTGGGACTAGCTGTAGAACCCGAGGTATATTGAATATACGCTAAATCGGTATCTGAAATTGTAGGTAAAGAAGTATTGGCAGCAGGTTCTTTATTCAGGTTTTCTAATACAATAACCTTAACAGGAACAGTTATTTCATTTACTAAGTGATCCTTAACCATTGCTTCCTGATTTTTGGATATAAGAAGTGTTCCTACTCTGTTGGATTCCAAAATGTTTTGCACACGACCAAAGCTCATTTTATCTCTTTTATGACGAAAAGAGGGTAATGGAGCTGGTACACAGCCTGCTAACAGGCAACCAAAAAAAGATATAACAAAATTTTCCTGTTCCTCTATAGGCAATAAGATGATTTCCCCCTTAGAAGTTTGATCTACTAAATTTTGGGCGACCCGAAGACAATCTGCTTTTAATTTTTGATACGTAAAATGATATTTTTCTTTTCCTTGATTATCTAAAAATATAAGCGCTTTCTGATCTGTTTTATCATCTGGATAATGTATTACCAAATCATTGACTATAGTTCTATTGCTAATTTTTTTCATCTAATTTTGATCCACATTGTGGAGTTTAATTCTCTAAGGTTTGCTTCGAAAACAAAATATATTTTCTGGAGCATGCCTCGTGAGGGTACTCCGAGGTTATTGATTCTGTTTTCGTAAGTCGTTTTAAATAATCTCTTTTATCTATTTTATTCGATTTTGCTTTCTTATATTTTAAGAACACTCCTAATGGTCTTACCATTATTACCTACACCAGTTAATACTACAGTGTCTGTTTCTGAAGGAATAGTATGCGTACCTTGGTCTATATCTGAAATAGAAATATTTCCTGGATCCAGAGTTAATGACTTTAAATTAGCAGTAATCCAGGATAGATCTCCATCTACAATATCAAAATATTGAATCATAGGATTAACAGTATCCTCCTTACTTAGATAATACAGATCTTTAGTGAACCCTGGTTGGTATATGGTTAATGTTAATGAGTCTGTTGCAAAAACCGAAGATACTGCCCTCCAATCAGAAGGATCAATGGCAAACATAATTTCGGTTAAATCAGGATTTTTATACTTAATGTATACAAGTTGTACAGGATTTACCTTAAATACAAAATTACAGGTAGCGGATTCTTTAAAACCTTCAACAGTTAACGTGTAAGTTACCGTATCTGGCATAAAATCTGCATTGTGATTAGCTATATTATATACCTTGGTAAGCTCTTGTCCCGGTACTGTATTTAGAGGAGAATTTGGATTAATTATTTGAGATTGCAACCATTTCATTACACTACTAGTACCATACATTGCTTTCCAGGATATAACAACTTTCTCCCCTGCTCCTACTATTTGTTCCTCACCAGGGTTTTTAATTGTAATTACCGGAGGAACCTGTGTAAGGGTAATAGATTGTGGTACAGATTGATTACTACCTGCCCACGCAGTTGCTATGTATGTTCGTTGAGATTCGGTATCAGAACCTACAATTACTTTATCACTTGCTGAATAAGGTGGCGTTTCAAATGTTTTTTCTCCTGGTGCTTTAGGATATCCCGAAATCACTACATTCGTGCTTGCGGCACTTTTAAATTGAAGTAAAGATTCTTGATTCAATCCTACAATTAATGGATCTAACCAAACAATAACTCCCAGTTCTGCAGGGATTTTTGAGATTTTTACAGAAGTAGTACCAACTCCTCCGTCTACATATTCATTAATGGCAACAAATGAATCCCCTGTAGATTCATTAATTGGTACCTGAGTAAACTCTACCGAAATTGTTTCTCCCGGATCTATTTGGGTATCCTGAGTCGCTGTAATTACAAAATTACCTCCAACCAAAGTACATGTAAATGGACTGGTTACATTTCCTACTTCAAAGTTTAGACTAGAAGCTAAATCACTATCTGCATCTCCTATCGGAAAAACAACATTAATACTGTCTCCCCCTCTTCCCGCTTTAAATTGAATCGAAGAGCCACTACTTATAGGATTTTCAGCTACTAATTTAAGATCATCTACAGAATTCACAAACACACTATTTGGAAGGAATGAGTATTTTAATTTTATGCTCATTGATTTCTTTTTTAATTAGGTTTTACTTTTTTTTATTGAAACTAGAAAGTTTCAGCCACCCCTCTGTTAAACTTACCGGATCAGGGGTTAATGTTGCATTTGGGGTTTGTTCAACCACAACCTTACCTGGTTGCCATTCTGTAACATCATTTCTTGCAATCCAAGCCCAATCACCACGTATTTCTGCTGGTGTTGGCATTTTTATTCGATTAGGGTTTAGCAACAAAGGTCCCTGACGAAAAGTTGCAGATAAATTTTCTAATGCAATAGACACAGGGCCGTTTGGTAATGAAATACTACTTCCTGTTAAACTACCGGATACAATAGGCATATCTCCATTTGGATCCATTAATAAGGTTAATTTTACAGATCCTTGATTAGCAGCAAGAGATACCAAATGATCTGTAATTACATACCCTGATGAAAATGAAGATTCAGTATCCAGAGTAGATTTCATTTGATCCATTGTAATACCGGTTCCATTTGTTTTTAATAATTGCTGTAATTTTTGGGTCTGTCCTCCTGCACCATAAACAGCATAAAACTTGGTATAATCATCTGCTTCAAAATATCCCATTACCCCATTTTTTTTCATGAGATTATCTCCGATGCGCACATTAAAATCTACAGAAACAAAAGGAGGGTCTTGAGGATCAAAAACACCATTATTATCATAAAACTTTCCAGTTTGATGCCAACTTTGATTATATGCAGGATCTCCTGATAGATTTAGCTCTACCTCTCCCCGCACAACTGCCAATGGTCTCCCCATTAATATTGCTAAATTATCCCCTTCTTCATTTATAGTATTATTTATCCAAAGGGTAGAATCTATTGTACTTAAAAACTCTGTATACGCCATAGCGCCATTACTTGTAGTCCCTGTTGCTAAAAGATCATTAACGAATTTTTGCAAATGCTCGTTATCTAAATTGGGTGCTGCACCAAGTGCTGTATCCAAACCTGGTGTATTATCCCAACGAATAGTTAAGTTATTATCATCTCCTGTGCTTTCTCTTCGAACTTTAATAATTTCACCTTGACTTTTACCTTCGGCATCAAATACCATAAGCGAGTCATTTAAATGATTTGGCATAACCCATCCACAAATAGGACTGGTACTGTCTGAGGAATTTGTTATAATTGTATCGTTATCCCTTTGCAAAAAACGAGGAGTCATAATTGCATCCTGTGTGATTCGAGGGGGCAGTTGGCCATACGTTTGGGTATCTCCAGAATAGTTTGGACTAGAGGTAATCATATCGGTCGACCAAATAATACCCTGAACAGGATCATTTGGGCCAAGTAAATTACTCTTCCCTTTTAAAACCTGACCATACGAATCGACCAACCATAAATCCATTACCTGAAAATGTCCAGAACGAATGGGAGAAAAAGGTTCTGCTGTCTGTTGGTTTGTGGTTCCTGTAACTGGATCAAAAAAAGTATTTTCATTAAGTAGTTCTTGAATATTCGAATCTAATGGTTCGTTTTTCATAGTATTCAAGTATGTATTCAATTGCTGTGTAAGACCCGACATAGATTGAGTTACCATATCCGTATACCCAATATTTTCTGCTACCCACTCAAGATTATCCACCGTATTTTCAGGAAGATTTTGATAGTTAGGATCATTTTTAAACATTGTGAATTTGGTCTGGATATTTTGGGCCGTCTTTAGATTAAGTACAGAGCGCCCCTGAAACTCAATTTCAGGAGATGGAGATGTTAGATTTGATCCTTGCCACTTATAATCAAGTTCTCCTAGTTTCCAATCCTTTAATGCATCAGACACGTTGGTATAAGAAGGTATCCATTTAATCTTCCAATCCATAAAAACAGGAGTCCATGGGTTTTTATTTGGTCGGTATGCCACACCAATAGAATCAGGAAATAACCCTTCAAAACCGCAAGCTAATGTAAGTGGTTCTGTTGGAGGCACTGTCTTAAACTCTGTCCAACAAGCAGTTTGCTGTTCTTGTATTTTTGTGGTTAGTTCTGCCAACTGATTCCCCTCTGGTATTTCTCCTGCCTTTTCAAAATATATAGAAGCAATTAGCATTGCATTACTTGTATCTAAAAACAACGCTTCTAACCAAAGTCCTTGAACTTCTTTTGGAAAAGCATTCCAAGAAGCTACTGTTATTTTATCTAATACATCTTTCCAAGTAATCGAAATTGCATCTGGTTGTATTACAGTATACGTCACATCTATTGCCGTAATTGTTTGTCCTGTAAATCGAATTGGTAACAACTTAGGCTCTCCACTATCCACAGGAGGTAAAAGTTTAGTATCTAATTCGCCACCACTAATTAAAACTACAGGATCTGCGGGAGCAGAAACAGGATCTATATCAATTACTTTTAATGTATAAATAGTTGGATCAATACTTTTTTGAAGATCTTCACTAAAAGCTTCAATTTGATTTTTTAATGTTGCTTGTTGGCTTTTATTCTCAGTTAAAGCTCCGCTAATAGCGTCTATACTACTACTTACTTTTTCTGATAATGTTGAAAAATCGGTGGGATCTATAAAGGAACGGTTATATTCTAAATACTCTTTTTTCATTGCAAGAGCATACAATTCCATTTGTTGGGTAATAATCGTCCAATGCAAATCATTCAGTATAGATTGATTTTTATTTAGTGATATAAGACTTTCTGTATCTTCTTGGTTTAACGGGATGGATTGTTGTCCACTTCTTGTATCTTCTGTATCTGGTTGATTGGATGTATCATCCACTCTTACAACAATCCATTCATGGCCTGCTTTTTTCTTATCAAACTTTGCATCATGAATCATACTCTCTGCCCAAACTGGATCTGTCTGAAGATCAAACAATAAATCTCTTTGAAAAGCTTCAAGTGCAGTGGCTAAATTAGGTATATCTGCTGGAGTAATACCCGATCCTGGAACCTCAGAAGCTTTTGTAGCCATATAAATAGCGATAGATGACTCTGGAGTATTTGCAATGGCCAAAGTTGGTAATTTTTGCTTACCATCTTTACCTATTGGCGCTCCAGAACCGTATGAAGGGCTTTTTCCTCTCCATTGTACGGTAGCAATCATAGAATGACATAGTGTTTGTGTAGGAAGATCTGGTTTATCGCCAGTGATACCATTTACTTGTTGCCAATCATGCCAAGCTTCAATCATTGATTTTGCCTGATCTGGTAAATTCAAATTAGATGGATCCCATGTACCAGATAGCCCGTATTCTTCTTGCCAGGCAGTCCAATCTTCTACTGCTTTTTCAACATCTTCAGATGTCCACTTAAATTTCTGTTCTAACATCGCCAACCAATCACTATCCGAATCGGCAGGTAAATTATATAATGGATCCATTTCAGGATTTGCATACCATCCAACAATCGAGTATGTATATGTTTGTGTTTTATCTGGTAAATCATCGTGCAATGCAAATACATTTTTGATATTGTCATAAGTTACAGACCAGGAAACATCTCCTGGCCCGATCGCTTTAATATCTATAGAACCAGAGTTATCCCCCGTATAATTTTCTAATGGTATATTACTACCTATTTGTCTTACTCCTAAATTGGTGTCTTCATAATAAGGATATTGATTCACCTCATTAACGTTACCATTTATATCAATTAGGATATCACTTTGTACAATAATCGGAGTGTTTTCTGGTGCTTCCCCAGCATTATTATAAGCAAATCTTGTAATAAGCCATCGATTAGGAGCTAAAGGAAAATCTACTGGTGCACCTTCTGTTGATTGTTGTGTTCCTTGTCTTAAGCTATTAGGAAGGGACCACATAATATGAGCTCCTACTGATGGACAAGTACCCGTCGAAAATGGTTTTGGTTGTGCGGTAGTTCCAAATTTCCATAAACCATAGTAATCATTTTTTAGATCTGCCCAAGTAGATTTTGCATTTACATCTCCCTGACCTATTAATAAAATATCAGTAGGTATAGGTACTAAAACAGATGGTCCTGGCCAAACAGGTGATTTATTACTCATAATTTTTTATTTAAGAATTAACCGATTTTTTTGGATTACATGAAGGAAATTGATCTCCTGTTTCGTAGGGCTGTTTCTGGGCTGTTTTAGTTAACTGAATGGCTAATCCACCAGAGGTTAGTTTATCCCCTTCAAGAGAACCCTCGGGCATAGTTGCCACTATATTACTTACCAAATCATTAATTTTAATAACTCTTGCAGGTTGACTATCTCCTGTACGATAAGAACCATAGCCTCTTAATTTCACACCGTGATCATCTTCGATTTGTTTCCCTGCCTCATAATCTCCTTTTCCTAAACCTCTAAGAAATAGGTAAAAATTGCCTGGATCTTCTGTATTATCATTTGGAAAAACACCACAATGAAGTCCTTCTCCTGGTTGAATAAACTCTACCTTATCTGGTACTCCCGAAACCAAGCATAATAATGTATTTGAAGAAAGGGTATCCATTCGTAAAATAGGTAATGTTACACCATCTTTAGTTGGATTTATTTCTAATCCCGGAAAATCAGATACTACCTGTGATCGAAAAATAAAACCAGTTATCGGGCCTCCTGCTTCACCAGAATCTGGAGGAGAAGCATCTCTTAGTGTCGATCGCAATTTTAACTGGGCTTGGTCAACCTGCTCATAAATTTGTTTAAAGAATGAAAGGTTAAACACTGCTTCTTGTGTAGAAAGAACACCCACACTCATTGCTCCATCTACTAATCTATCCATCCAGTTTCTATCCATATAAAAAAAACGGATAGACTCTGTAGGTAAAAGCCTTACATCTGGAACCATATATTCTACAGGCACTCCATAAAGAAGTGTCAATTGGGCTAACCGTTGCTTTAAATCTTCTGTAAGTACAGGAGCAGGAAATTCCCCCGATTGGGCCTTAGCCAACTGATCTAATATATCGGAATGTAATTCTTTTCGGTTTGATAAAATTGACATAATACCTATTGTTTAATTTTTTTATGTAAAACCAATAAAGGATCTTCATCATTCTCCTCTATAGTTTTCTTCTCTTCTTGAGTCATAATACCCGGCAAATGATCCCCTAGCATTATTTCCTTTCTGGTTTTCAAGATATCCCAATCTACTTTTTGGAAAGCATCGGTAAAAAATGTTCGGGTAGCGGATTGCATACTCAATTTACTCGGTCCTATATCTGCTGCCTGAATAGAAGCCGCTGCTGCCAGAGTGTTTTTTTGTTTCGAATTATTTATAATGGATCGCATATAATTTGCGCGCCAATTAAAAATTCCTCGGGCAAAAGATGCATCAGATAATGTGAGTAATCTTCCTACTTGCCAAGCTGCACTATATGCATGGTTAAAAATACCTGTCTCAGGATCGTAGTGCATGGCATGATCTGAATATATATATGGTCCATAATTACCTTCTCCTACAGGTAAATTAGATTCTCGTTTTGTGGGTGCAGGTAATAACGGTCCCCGATACCATGATGTGGCATTTTCACCAATTCTCATTTGGTTTTGCAATGGTACATATCCTATTTCCAAGGCTTCTTTTGCAACAGATTCCTCCTCTGTAGATTTATCTATTTCCATTTGAATTAGAGATGTTCCTCCATTTCCAGGAAGGCAAATAGCCTCCATCATATTTAAAAATTCTTTATTAAAAGTAGTTGTTGTAAATTCCCAACCTCCAAGACGTACCATTCTAATTTTTGTATAATCGCCTGTAATAGTATCTCCGTTTAAGTGGTTCTCATGTCCCTCAAAAGAGACTAATACAATACTGTTTTTTTGATCTAAACCTGGCAAACGATTACCCATACATAGTGAAAAACATCCGTCTGCATCCATATTTAGAACCACTTTTCCATCGGTATTTACTGCACGAGCATGGGATAAATATTCTAATTCGGCTAATGTTGGCGCTATTGCCTGAAAAAAAGTTATATCTATATCTACAACGGTAACTTTATCTGCATTTGCATCAAAATTTGGTCCTAAATCAGGACCTAATATTTTATCTCCAGGATTTACTAACTGCTCTGTGGTAACTGTTACAGGATCGCTTATTACTCTTTTAGCGCTCCCTTCCTTATACTCTTCTTCATGTATGGTTAATAAACCCATCCATGGGGTATTTTCATTTGCTGTAGCCTCTTCTGGGTTAATACCTCTGGACCAAGGCATCGTAAAATCATTAAAAACTATATTTGGAAGATAATTAGAATAATTTCCTTTTTGATTAGCTGGCGGAAAGATGGAATGGATCGCATTGGGTTTCAATACAAATCGAGGTCCATCAATAATTAACTTTTTAGTTGCAACATACTTAGGATCTTCTCCTGTATCCACTACATTGGTTACACGCTGATCTGCTACAAGATTGTAATCATCTGCTTTTAATGGAGGTTGAATGGAATCAAAAAACTGTATATTTCCAGCTCCAACTGTTCCTGGTTCAGTTATTATACTATTAGACATACATTTATTTTTTTTGAATTAATTTTACACTACTCGATTCATGTAAATCGTCTTTAAAGTCAATCCCTCCTTCTATCAAATTGAGATCATTAATTAACTTACTTACTTTACAATTAGATGCATACATACCTAAAATCTCCGTTTCCTGATCTATGAAACTAATAATAGCACCGTAAAAAGTTTCCGTTTTAGTAGGAGCTTCAAATAACAAAAGTGTATTTCCTTCATAATGCTGTATGGAAGTAGCAATTGTTTTTCCTGCTTTTGTAGGTACTTCATTTGCTGTAATAGAAACTTGTAAAGCATCTGCATTTACATCTCCCACTACTAATATTCCAAAAACTTTACATTGCCTAGAAAAAACCGTTTGTATCCAACCTTTACGAATAACATTACCTTTAGTTTTTACAGTATTCAATGCTATTAGTTCACTTGCTTTTACGTGACCTATTTGTCCTTTTCGGGGTTTTATTTGTCGACTATTCTGAACGCGAATAAGACACCCATTTGCTAATGCCCATGTTCCATTAATTTTTGAAAGGTTCATATTTATTTGCCAGCCAACAGTACTATCCAGATTTGTTTTATATCCATGAATCACTACTTGCCCTATTTTTGAATGTAAATCGTAAGTCCCTGAATTATCATAATAATTTAAATTCAATAAACTTCCGTATTCATCAAAACTGGCAATTAACGACGGTAAACTGCCTTCTTGCTCTAAAATCAAGTTCATTTCAGGATCTGTTTTCCAAATAAATGTGGTACCATCATACAATGTTTTGGCGGATGTACCTACATAATTAGCCCCATCTATTAAGCGGTTTTCTTTTGCTACTTTATTAGTCGTTTTCCATTGTCCTCTAGCCTTACTCGATATCACAGGGATACCATTTTCTTTTTTAGTACTTCCTCCTCTTACTTTATAAGATTGCAGTTGAGCTTGAAGAAGTGGTGCATATAGATTAGGAGATTCTATCGCCGAACTTTGTACTACATTTGTAGTAAAACTGATAAATTGACCTGGCTCTACTTCTCCTCCATTCTGATATATCCCAACTCTTGCTAATACTGGAAAATCCTGTAAAATTAGATTTGCCGATGAAGCCATTACACTAAGATCCGGATTTAAAGGAGCGTTAATATTGGAAAGTTGAAGAGCTTTATAAATACTATTACGCTTACTAATCACACTATCCTCCATAATTGTTTGCTTAATCATGGTATAGGCAATGCTTTGATATGCATTAGGATACAATTCTGCAGCAGGATATTTTGGTGTAAAATCATACGCAAGTCTTTTAGTATCTCCTTCCGCATACTCCAAGTTTGAAAGGGAAAACTCAGGTATAACAGTACGATACACATATTGACTAGCATTAATAGTTAATCCAAATAATGCAGATGATATAATCATGGTTGTTGGATCGGGAGCAATCTCTCGATTCAATTCTGTTCTGGCCCATAATGCAGATGGTGCCCCATTATTACTCGGGGTAAGTGAGATATTTCGTTCTCTTAAATTAATCTCATTTCCTGCTTCATCAGTTAATTTAACCGTCATTGGTGAGATTAATTCATCTTCTTTCCCCATAGGTCTTACACCTATTTCTGAACTTCCTTCTAATAAAGTATCAGAACTTGCAACAGTAAGCGTACTAATCGGAATCGCAGATTCTACCGTTAATTGCCAAGGGATTGGTTGTATAGTCCATTCATTACTACTATCTCCTTCACTGCCATCATTATTATCTTGTTCCAGACCTATTTGAGCTGTCCATTTTACAACTTCCTGGATTTCTTTTTCTTCGCTATCATTTGCAAATACTTTGACTAAAGCATCATTTTGATTACTCTGAATGGATTCTGTAGAGGAACTGGGAGAAGGTAAAAAAGCTTCTTCAAAACCAGCCCAATCCAAGTTTTCTTTACTTGGGTTATTATCTTGATTACCTATAGGAATAGAGAAGCTGATTACATACCAGTCTACTTCTACTTTACCATATACTGGTGGTCCTTTTAACTCAAGTGTACAGCCTAGTTTAGCAACTAAACGTACAGAAACACCCGCTATGGTTGTTTCAAAACCTGCAAATACGGTAACACCAATAGCAACATTAAAGTAAAAAGGATTCCATTCAATCAAGAAATTAGCATAAGCATCTAAACCTGCAATTAGCGGTCCGGCATTAAATGCAATGGTTAAGTACCCTCCTGCCATTATTGCAGTTGGACATATTGCAAAATAAGCCCCGCCAGTAATAGCAACTTGTCCCACACTAAAATCTAATTTCCAATTAATACCTAAACGTGGTACATCGGGATAATAAGAAGGTTTATTAAATGCTGGATGATATCCGCCCAGAGTGACTACAAAATCACCCGCAGGAATCCTTCCACCATCTTCTAATGGAATATCCTTAAACCATAAATAGAAAGCAAAGCCACCTGTAATTTTAACATCACGTGCTAAAACAAATGAATTAGGAGTTAATTGTGCTTCGGCAGAAACATAACCTACTATTGGATTTATAGTTACTTTAATTGCCAGTTCCATATAGGCTAAAGCCAAATTTGTAGATACCTTAGGAGGCAACGTAGCTGTAGAAACGCCTAAAAGATTAAATTCTAAATCTTTACCAAAACTAAGAAAAAGTAATGCTGTGGTTTCTAGTAGCCCAAATGATGTAAATTTTAATCCAGCGGCAAACCAATACTGTCCAACTTGAGGTCGAATTACATCATTTAACTGAAGTAAAGCCTGCATTGGATCTTCTCCTTCTGTAAAAGAACCTTCTGCTACTCCTTTTACTAACGGAAAATTAGCTACATTTTCGATACTTGGAATATCTAAGGTTCGATTATATGCAAATCCTGCTGCAATACCTGTAATAAAAAAGGCTGGAACACCACCCAAGGGTGCATTTAAAACACCAAAAATAAACATAGACGTAGCTGTTTCGCCATCTCCCATATCTATTTGGGCATACGACCCTAAAGCACCTAATGAAAATTTAGCACTAGATAAAATTGCAACGCCAGTATAATTAACAATACCATCTATCTCATCTTTAAGAAAACCAGCATTAATATTAACTCCTCCTGAATAATCTATAGCAAAACCATCCAGATCTATCGTATATGCGTTCCAATCTGTTGGTTGTGTTACAGGAACTCCAACTTTTAAACCTTGTAGACTAGCTTTAAAACCAGCTAGTTCAAGGCTTCCGGAACTAATAAAATCTAATATTGGTGGATTCTTTTCTCCTTCCCAACCCACACCAACACTTTCAATATAAAGTGGTCCAAAACTACGTTGCACAGGTACAATAACCTCTGTACCGTTACCAGTATTACTTCTTAAATTTACCCAAAGTTTATCTATATATCCTATATCTACAGAAAATTGCGGATCTGTATCTGAGTTATCCCCATCTTTTTCTCCTGACCCTAATACATTTTTAGCTACGGGATTATTGCCTCCTCCTTCTGAAATACTTTCTGGAGCTAAAGAAATCCCCATTTGATCAAATGTTAAACCTGCTCCAAATTGCATCTTTATAGGTTCGTCTCCCTGAAATTGCATATCAAATAAAGCACGTGGATCTACAGTTCCTAATTTAAAATTACTGTAGTTAACAATAGGTTGGCCATTTTTACCTATAAGATCGAATCCTACATTGTTTAACACCAAGTTAAACAGAGTAAAATCGACAGAATACTTACCCCCTCCATTATCTTGAATAGGAATATAAAAACCAATACCTGCATCTCCAAACGAAGGTGTACCGTTCATACTTTTACTTATCCATTCTGAATTTTCTGCTCCTATTTGAAATACCAGATTTGGAATAGCCTCAATTGTAAGACCTGGTGCTTGAACCAATAACCCAAATTTACCTTCGTCATCTGTCTTTGGTCCTATACTAATTTTTCCTTTCTCTCCAAAAGTTAAAAGTGTCCATTGTTGGTTTAGTAAAGTATATAAAAAGCTGCCTAAAAATTCGGTTGGTGTTATTTGTGCTAATTCATCAAAAGATCTTAAATAATATCTACCCTTGGTTTCTTGTACAACTTGTGTTGCTTCTAACAGTGCTACAGGAGTTATAGTAGATGATGTAATTAATGGAGTTTCTAACCAAGGTTTTACATGATCGTTATTCAAAATCAATAAAGAAACATATCGCGGTAATACATCTTTAATAACATTAAGCAACCAGGCAGTCACTTTATTACTAATGTCTCCTCCTCCAAAAAAGTTTGGTAATAACTCTACATTTAAAGGAGATGGAATACTTAGGTTATTTGGGTCTGCTAATGGATCGAAGCTAAAATTAAACGTATTAGCCTCAAAACTAAGATGTAATGCAGGACCATTTAAAACTTCGATAGGTACCATAAGATCTAAGCCAAAAGTAATATCTAAGCTACTTGTGTCTAAATTATACGCTACTCCCGTAGGCGAAAATTGCATTTTAAGTAATTTCATTTCAGGCAACTCTACTCCTGCCCATAAACCAATAGCATTGGTATTATCCAAACCTGCTAATAGTTTAAATGGCAAACTAGCACTTGGAATATACTGTATTTCCCCCCCAATTACAGATAAGGATTCTGGTGGCAACGCTAATTTTAACAAATCTACTATCGCTTGTGCGGTATCTGGAGCGCCTGTTATTGAAAAACGTTCTTTAACCCATGCAAAAGCTACTTCTTCCAGATCATTCAATAAACTATCCCCGTTCTTTCCTGAATTAATACCCGTATTAAAAACATGGATAATATTTGTCATTAATTCATTAACATCTGTTTGAGTAGCAAAACTATTCATTGCTGCAAAAAACTTACCTGCATCTGTAGTTTCTGCGGGATACGTTTCCAGAAGGTAATTCATCAATTTAGGTGCAAGATCATTTATAACCATCGCTGCTCCAGTTGCCAAGGCTTCTCCCGCAATAGTTCCCCAGCCTTGAAATGGCAATAATTGCACACCTAAACCAGTAGGGTCTAGCACTGTTCCTTGAGAAAGAGATAACTGAAATCCCTTATCGTATCTTAAGTGGGTAAAAAAACCATCTTCCAGAGAAGGTATGGTTGCCTCTATATCTAAACCTCCTGAAAATGCTGGCTGATAATCCTTGTTAAGAGTTACCCCAAAATTCAAATTTTTAAGAGAAGCTAAATTGTTAACGATAGAAATAGTATCCACCCCAAAATCGAAAGTAGCAAGTCCATCTTCACCATTCATATCCATTTTAAATCCAAACGGAAGGCCACTCATCTCCATTCCTTTACCAGGAGTAGGGGTTACTTTCATCCCATTATACTCTACCTCTGGTAGTTCTCCTAATAATGTTATTAGTTTTGGGATACTAAATTTACCGTCTGTACCTAATACTTCATCGGATAATATCCAGTCTAACGGATCGGATAATATACCCATTAATGATGGCATACTCCATATATTATCTTCATCCTGACCAATACCTAAACCTGTAAATATTTTTTGAATCAACTCATACTTACTAAGTAATTCATCTTCAAAAATGGTATTTAATAGAACGTTTAATGTATATGCTGGAGCTAAATTGGCAACTTCTTTTTCAAAAATGTCACTATCAAAAGGATATAAACCGAGTGAAGCCGCTGATGGTTTCTGCCCGTCTCCCCAGATTACTCTTACTGCAAAGTCTGGAGTAAGAAAAGTTCCTTTATCCATGCGTAACCCTAAGGCTGTTGCCAAAGTAAAACCTACTTTTGGAATATAAATATCTCCTGTAAAAGTAAGCGTTTCATTACTAATGTTTAGTTCTATACTACCAAAAAGAGTAGCAAACCCACCTATATCAATCCCATTTTTAGGTAATATTGCAAAGGTAATGAGTCCATTTGCAGTTGTACTAAAAGTAATATTACCATAATCTACTGGATCTAAGTTAGAGGCTATTTGAGCAGATAAGGCCCTAACTGCATCTGCATCTGTAAAGAAATTTTGAAATCGGGTAATTAGTCCTTGCACTGGATTTGTAAATACTTCTAATATAGCATCAGGCAATAGTGGATAACCATCACTTGCAGCACCACAAATCTCTATTGCAGATAAAAACTGTAAAGCTGGCTCAGGAAGAGATGGAACAGTAATCCCTGTAATTTGTTGTAAAAAGTCGAATAATTCTACTCGGTTTTCGGGATCCTTAAGTAAGGATAATAACTGAGTGGACATATAACTCGTAGGACTCGCTAATAACCCGTTCCAACCACCAGTATTAATCCCGTAAGGAGCACTATTATTTTCTCTGTTAAGAGCAAGACCTAATATCTCAAACAATTGATATGCAGTTTGAAAACCACTGTCCTCTGTAACAGATTCCTGACTTGTCGCTACTTGAATAGCTCCGTTTATTAAAGCCAGAAAAGAAGACTGTAAATTTGAAGCAAAATCTGTACTTAGATAGTCATCAATAGTAACCAAAGCAGATTGAAAATCCGTACCCAATTGAGCATTTACCAAATTGATAACTGGGTTAAATGCTACATTTCCATCCTTTAAGGACAAAGAAAATCCAAGCTGAATCTCATCAATGCTACCTATACTGCCCATATCTACCAATTTTCCTGATGGTTTAGAGATGGTACCTATAAAATAAAGTGACGGTGCATTATTTATAAATTCTATTTTCTGATCTTTTGTAGAATATTCAACGATATTTAGTTTTAAATCCAGATCAAACTGTATTTCTGTTGTTCCTGTACTTGGGTAGTTAAATAGTTGATTACGCCCAAAACCCATTCCTAAGTTTTGTTGCTCTTTAGTATACCAAACGGGTAAATTAAACCCTAAAGGAATTGGTGTAATCCAAGGTTTATCAAATGTACCAGCTCCTTCAATGACTGGTGCTATATTTACATCTGTCATAGTATACGCAAGTAAGCCTAATATACTCTTACCTTTTTCATCTGTAGCAAAAGCCTGATCTATTTGGTTATTAAGATCTGGCCAAGGGTCTGTAAAACTAGTAAAAGGATATAATTCGAAACCTGTCCAAGTAAGTCCACTAGTTGGAAATATTGGAGAATTAGCTATGTCTTTTACAAATCCCATCGCCCCAGCAACAAATAAAGCTGCTCTGGATTGTGTACGGATAAGCATTGTACCTAATGCTGAAACAAGAAAAGGTCCAAAGGTAGAAGCTGTTTGCGTAACCAAATTTTGTAAGGAAGATTGATCATCAAAGTTTAAATCTGTACCTAAAGCAGTAGTTTCTCCATCTACTATTAGTGCAGGACCATTTACAAACATAGACCAAGACCAAAAATTCTGTTGACTCCATGCAGCAGATAATTGAGAGGAACTTACTTTTACTTGCATCCCTCCAACCTCTGGAGTTTCATACTCGTTGGGTAACGAAAGCCGAACTCCTACATTAGATAACCAATCTGCTGTAACAGTATCAAAACTACCTGTTTTAGGAAACGTAATAGTCGCTGCATCTAACTCAAGAGATGCTATAATTTCTGTACCCCCAAGAGTAAGTTCTGGAGCCAGTTCTACCCCAATGTTTAGAACAACAGTATCTTGTATATTTTCCTGATAACATGTTAGATAAGCAGGCAAAGTTATATCTGTTGTTGATATACCTGCTTTCCATGGGTTATCTTGTTCTCCTGTACCTGTTAAAACAATTGGAGAAGTTTCTGTAGCAACTTGTAATAGCTGTGCAAAAGATTCGACGATATAAGCAAAAGCTGCTTTCCCTTCAATTTGTTGCCCATAGGTCAACACTTTTGCATAATAATCTGCCCATGATCCAATAGGATTGGTGATAGAACTAATCATGCCTTCTGCAGAAAATGGTGCTACCAAATCATTTGGCCAATTGTTTCCTGCTTGTGCTGGAGGTTGTAAACCTATTATTGTTCCTATACTATCTGACAATTTCTCGTTTCCGGTACCGAAATTGAGCAAACTTTGTAAACCTTCGCTTAGAGCTTCTGCACCTGCTTGCGCTAATTGACCCGGGGAGAGTAGATCTAGTGTATCATAATGTGTATTACCTATATCCACTGTATTTAAACCAAACCAAGGCATCATAGTGGCTTCTGTACCGAGTGACATTCCTCCTTCAAGAGAGCCAATCGAGTATTTTGTGCTTTCAAGATCAAATTCTGCTAATGGATCTGATCCTATTTTATTTACAAGATTAAATTTTGTTGTAAAATTGATTGTAGGAGCCAGACCAATAGAATTTCCTGTGATTTGAAATTTAGCTAACTCTGCATCGGCCTGCATTACAAAATTAATATCTGATCCTCCTAGCGAAATAGCGGTGCTTTTGAATGCTAATCCTGGATATAAAATTCGTGTACTCTCTCCTACTACATCTGTACCAAAAGCTAAACTTATGGTACCTATTTCACTAACATTAAGAAGCGAAATTAGGAAAGGAGAGTTTCTTGAACCATCTCCAGAAACAGAAGGGTCATTAAATAAAAATCCAGAAAAACAGGATAACCATGTCTTAAATGTATTATTATCTGAAGCAATAGAATTAAACCAATCCAGAAAAATAGCATCTGCATTATTATTTTGAGCAGCTGCAAATAAATCATACCATTTTAAAACTGGAAGTATTGCATTTGGAGCTCCTTCAGCTTTTGGAACATCTGGGCTAAAACCAAACAATGGTGGGAAATATTTAATATTCTCTTCCAAATCCGGGAATACTTTACTTAAGCCACCTACAAAAAGGCTTGCTGCTGTATTCATGATCTGTTCGGCAGTAATTGCTTCCAAATCAGAAAGAGATCGATTAGACGGTTGATTTTCTCCTGCTAATTGCAGACCTATAATTTCAACTCCTAATTCAAAAGGAGAGGTTCCTGCTACCGCCTTTGCTAAATCAATATTTGCATTAACTTTAACCCCGTTAAACTCTATACCATTAATCTGAATAATTGGATTAGCTGGATCTGGCCCATTAACTCCTGCTCCAAAAACAATAGGATATCCCTGCGATACAAATGTTATTTTTACAGGATCTTCTGCATCCTCTGGATCAATTGCTACAAAAGGTATTAAACCCCAAATAGAGGATTGAATCGTTACAGGATCTCCAAATTCCCATGCATGATAAACTCCTAAACCTATCACTGTACTAGTATCTTTTTGATACGTTACAATATTTACTCCTGTATTTACATCTTCTCCATCTTTAGAATATTTTATTGGATACCACGTACCCAAAACACCTGGGTTTTGAATAGGAATACCTAATGCATTACCCCCTATCTCGCCAAATAATTCGGAAAATAAATTAGTAAACTCTTTTGGATTTTTTACAATCCCGGCTTTTGTATAGGTATATGGATCTGTAAACCATTCTGAAATTAGAGAATATGAATCATCCCCCTCGCTTTTAAGCAAGCCGACCAGTACTCCCAAACTACTAAGGATTGGATCTAGCCCAGAAAAGCTGGAAGTTGATTTTGAGGTCGTAACCTCTTCAAGTACCGGATCAAATGATATCATGAGTAATAAGTTAAAGTGAATAAATTATGTTGTTCTGCCTGGATCCAGAAGGTTTAAATAACTACTTAAAGCATGATCTGTATCTTCGATAAAATCTAATTGACCAATAAGAGCCACAATATTATCTATAGGATTAAAAATGGGTAGTGTTTTTAATGCGGTTGCAATACTATCGCTTGGGCGAAGAATTTGATAGCTAACACTACCTAATTTTTCGCTAAAATTAGCTGCAAAAGCTGTCCCTGCCCAATAATTTGATCCAAATGTGTAAATCCCATTTATGGCAATTGGAGTATCCATATTAAATGTAAAATCTGCCGCCGCCATATTGGCAAGAACACCTCCAAAGCCATGACCGGTTAGGTATAATTTTTTACCATCCACATACTTCAAAACTTTCTCTCTGACTACATCTGCTAATATAACGCCATCACTATCCGGAGATCCATAATACACATTATTAGCGCCACTGGTTACCATTTCTCCGTATGGGGTGTTTGCCGTATTTGTATCCGCTTCCATCGACAAAAATTCTTCAAAAGTTATTGTACCTCGAAATGCTACAACTACACTACTAGTATTTATAAAAACAATCGCGATAAGGCTATTAGAATACTTAATATTTGCAACTATCGAATATGGGGAGGGATTTGGAAAACCAGTACTATCTGGTTGCATTGCTTGTTGATATGTAAGAGCCGTCAACTCTCCTAAAGAAAAAGCCTGCGATTGACTAAACCCTTCGGGAGCGTTTGGAATGCTTGTTGGCGTGGGTATAACTGTTTGTGGAGTTCCCCCCAAAGCCTTCAAATAAAAATTTGAATCACGAACTTCCCATGGTGTAAAATAAGGTTTTGGTACAGCAGTAGTAATCTGGTCTGAAGTACCTAATGGTTCATAATTTAAAGTTTCTCCTACGGGTTGACTCGGAAATAAATCAACAGGTAATATGGTTGTCCCGGCAGTAACAAGATACGCCTGTACTACACGTTGATTATAGATGGTTTGAAAATCTAATGTTCCTACATTTCCTGCTGAAAAAATATACGATGGCGGTTGGGTATCCTGAGGTGGATTTTGTTGTGCTGGTCCTTTTTGACCTGGTCGAAAATCCATTGCCACGATCTGTGCCAAGGGACCACCAATACCAATCCCTGTTATATATAATGGTTTTCCTTTTACACCCGGGTTTTCTAAGTAACTTAATGCATCCCATACCGGGGATCGCAAAAAATTATACGCTATCACATAAGGACTAAATACAGTAGAATTGCCTTGAGGCTTCCCCATAACAGAAGTCGGTAACATCTGTCTGTTTTCTGGATTAAATCCTGAGTGATACTCCCCTAATATATTCTGCCATGGCCATCCTATTGCCATACAAGCAATCACCTCATCACCAACATTACCATACGCTAATGAAATCTGAAGATTACCTATACCTGGGGCAAATACCGATTTTGTCGTGAGGCTTTTCCAGGTATTTGGCAATGCCAGAGGGTTTGAAATTAAATTAGGACTGGCTGCACGTGCAGCCAGCTGTATTAAAATTTGTTTCAGTTGCTTGGTATCCATTTTATGATTTCTTTTCGAAGATTTTTTGCCCAGGCTTTCCATTTGGTCCCGGATTTCCAGTTGTACCTGTATTTCCATTAGTTCCAGAGGGGCCAATTCCGCCTCCTGCTGCTTCAGAATTTAGACCTCCTTTACCTCCTATTCCAAAATTACCTGTTTTGCCTGCTGCCCCTCCTATACCTGATCTACTATCGAGATTAAATAAAGCCCGATTTGGTGTTTGTTCATAATATACATAGATATCCCCGCCATTACCGCCAGCTCCACCATTGCCAGCATTGCCAGCATTGCCAGCATTACCACCATGTCCTCCTAGAAGTGTCTCGGTACAATGCTTCCTAAACCAGGATTCATCGGGATTATTTCCTGAGTTTCCACCTGCTCCGCCATTGCCACCTGATCCGCCATTACCACCTGATCCGCCGTTTCCTCCTTCACTTAAAATATATAGTATATTAGCTCCTGTTTTAAAAATAAACTCATTTACATCTAACACAAATGTTGGTGGTGTTGGAGCATCTTCTCCAGAAGTAGCATTAGTAGCATCAAAACCATCAGTTCCAGGCTCTCCAGCAGTAGCACATGTTCCACTACCAAATAATGGTTTCTCCCCGTCTTTTCCGTTATCTCCTGGTTTTCCATCTAACCCAGTTAAACCATCATCTCCATTATCACCATTCATAGGTGTACAATCATCTTCTCCTGGTGTCAAAATAAAAACAGTTGGTTGCTCTTGCTCCGTTTCTTCTTTCATAATAAATTGATGTATTATATTGGGATTACACTAGCAGTACCTGCTGCTCCTGGGTTTCCTGGATTCCCAGGAGTACCTGATTTACCTTTTGTAGAACCAGTTCCACCTGTTCCTGCGTCACCTCCTGCACCTCCTAAAGTTTTGTCTGCAGTTATAGTCCATGTTGCATCTTTATTTACTTTGTAATACAGATAAACTTGCCCACCATTTCCACCGTTACCACCTTTACCACCATTACCGCCATCACCACCAATACCTTGTGGACCATCACTTGCAACATTACATGCGCTATCGGTATGTCCGTCTTTTGAGGTTCCTGCATTAGGATCAACCCCGGCTGGTCCTCCTGGCCCTCCATTTCCTCCGTTTCCACCATCTCCACCAGCCTGTCCATTTTGAGCACCTACTGTAATAGTTATATGCCCAGACAATTCATCTACTGTATTTGTAAAAATTGGCCCGTGTTGACCAGATTGTCCATTTGTTCCTGAGGTAGCGTCTCCTCCTTCAAGACCTTTTTTTCCATCTGTGGGTTGTTGTGAGCATTTCCATTTACAATCTCCCGAATCATAATAACTTGATCCATTTGTTCCTGGTGTACCAGTATCTGTAGGAGTATCTCCGGGTTTACCGTTATTTGCTTTTGCAGGACTAATCGGCTTCTCAACCGTGCAATCAATTGTACTATCTGCCATAATAAATGTTTTTAATGATTTTTAAATAAGTTTAGCTTTCCTGAATAAATTGTTGACATGTCATACTCCCATCTCCTACTACCAGAATCTGGCCTCCTTTTTCAACCGTTAGTATACCATAATTAGCTACCGTACCTGCTTCTATTCTTAATATTTCACCACTTTTTACCGTATAGTTGGGTTCTGAATATGCTGCCATGGCAGATGGAAAAAGAGTGTTGTTAATCAAAGCCTTATCCTCTTCACTTATTTTATGAGATTTGCCATATACATAAGAATGAGCAAGTCTTTTTAAATGATGAATTTGATCACTAGTTAAGTCTCTTTTAGCCGTATTTGGATCTATACCTGTCGACTCTGGATACGTAATGTGATCATCATTATTATCATTTGATGCACCTACTACCTTTTTAAGTTCATCTATGCTCCCCAAAGCGATTAATTTATGAGGCAAGGTAGTTTTAGCAGGATCTGCTGCTAATACTGTTACACCACTGGATGATTTTCTTAAATTATTTACTCCTCCCAAGGCAGAAGTATGTTCTCCTGATTGAAATCCAAGTCGAGAAGCCTGAGCCTCGAATTGTTTTTGTTGTTCCGTTGATAATGCCATGTTTTAATTTATTTATTATTTTATAAAATTTATTGTGTGATTACAGAGATATGGTTATCAGAATTATTTACTTAAATCCTACTATTTTTTAACAGAACTAAGCTAAATCATTATCTGGGAAATAAATATTTCACCCTATTGCAATGGTTAACCAGTAATTAAAGTACTTGATTATGAAACCAGAAGTATATTAGATTACAAATTGTAGATTTTATTGATTTCTCTACCTTTTTATATCATTTTTAATTTGTCTCTTCTAAAATTTTAAGGATAAGGCTCAAAAATTTTACATTCTAAAGCAAACTGAAGATTTTTTGAATTGAAAAGACTTCTTTTTTACAGATTCTATCTTTAAAGAGCAATTCTTATTCTAATAATATTAGTAGATAAAATCACCATAAATGATGGTAAAATTTTCTTAAAATAAAAAAATAAGCACATAACAGCATACTATATATCTAAAACCATGAGTTATTAGGGGTTAATAATATTCTTTTACACAAAAATTTTTATATAGCTTCACTTAATTCTAACTCGTATGTATAATTTTCAGTATTTTTTATTGTTCTTTTTATGTAGTTTACCCATTATTGCCCAACAATGTGATGACAGGGTTTGGTCCGGAGTAGCAAAATACCATCAGGTAACAGATGCTATAACATCTTGCGGATATTCCCCAATGGTTGATGACACACTATATGCTGCATTAAGGGCTACAGATTATCAAGCTGAAAGGCTTTGTAACACATGTCTAAAAGTAAGTTCTGATAAAGGCAGTGTTATTGTAAAAGTAATGGATAAATCCGGCACTCATGGATTAGACATCCATAAAAAAGCTTTTGCCAAATTAGGAGATACCCTTCAAGGAAATGTTAAAGTAACATGGCAAATCACAACTTGTCCCGAAAAAGGAAATATTGGATATTACTATTCCAAAAGTTCCTTTGTGTCAGAAAAAAGGGTAATGGTTGTAAATACCAAATCTACTGTCAAAAAATTATATTTCAGGTATCAGGACAATGATTTTAAAGAAGTTTTTCGTGCAAAAAACAATAGCAATGACTTTTTTGTAATCCCTTGGCGAGACGATCAAAATTTGGGACCTTATGATTTTAAAGTTGTAGATGTGTATGATAATTCTATAACCGATCATAATATAGGTTTTGCTCCGGATACTACTTTTTTTGGTCAAAATCAATTTACTGAATGTGATAAGACCACCCAAACCAAAGGTGAATTTATGGATAAAAAAGCTGTGAAATATGAAAACCCTATGAGTCGCAACGGATCCATTTTTATCGAATCAGACCAAAAAAAACATTTTAAACTCTATTTATATTCAATAAATGGCAATAAGGTGCTAGAAACCAACCTTGAAAGCAACTCCAAGAAGCAACCCTTTAAAGAGGTTCAGGCAGGATTATACATTATTTCTATACGAAGTGGTAAGGATATAATTTTGAACGAAAAACTTGTCGTTCAATAAAGAATATCCCAATATCCTTTGTATTAGCTTAATTCTATTAGGTTGTTGATTTTATACCATTTGTATTTTGAATCTACTGTAAAATAATCTCAGAGCAAGCTCAAGAGGAATTATACCATTTTAACTTTGAAATAGTGCGTATAGAAATTGAATTTATTTTT
>NZ_CDSBKO010000009.1:0-124638 GCF_977115655.1 Aquimarina sp. | reverse complement strand
ACTACCTGGATATCAAGAAAATTCTATACTGTAGTTGCTCGGATGCATACATTTATTAGAGCTATTTTAAAAAAAATCACAATAAAAAAAGAGGGTGTTTGACTTTTTAGACACCCTCTTTTTGGTTTTATTAACTTGCGATTTATGTTTTAATTACAAACGTTTCCACTTAAAGTTACTTCACTTGGGTTTGTGGTATCAGCAATACTGATACATTCAAAACGAGCTTCATTAGGGAAATCAATAGTATTCAAATTTGCTTTTATAGTTGTGTTTACCCCGGTAAGAGCAATACCATGCGAATTAGAAGCGGTAATGGTATTTGAGGATAACTGAATTTTAGAGGCATCTACAATTTGAACAGGTCCTTTAGAAACATTATTATTATAGTTAACTCCTTTGGCTCTTGAAAATACTACAGAAGCAGAAGAATCAAAATTGTTATTATTTATATTCACCAGATAGTTCTCTTGACCAGCTTCTTCATTAACCGCTACAAAATACAGGTGATTAGCTTTTACATCAATATAATATTGAGCAGTGTTATGAGAATGAATAGTTACATTGTTAGCAAATGTAGACTGAATACTAATACCTCTACTAGTTGATATAGAACTTTTTATTAGATTAGCATATACATTAGTTTCTTTTTCAATATTTTTAAGTTGTATACCACTATTGTTATCTATTAGTTCATTGTTGAAAATGTTTACTTCACCAAAATAAGCAGAAATAGCAACTCCATAACCAGATATTTTGTTTCCGGATACCTCGTTGTCAAAAACAGTTTCTCCAGTACCACCAACATCAATAGCAGGTTTATCTTTTGATTTTTCAGAAGCTATAAATGTATTATTACGTATTTTGGTGTTGCTAGCAAGACTCCAGGCCATTTTATTTTCTACAGTATTATTTTCCAAAGTAATTCTGTTTCCAACAAAAACATTAAAAGAGCCAATTCTACTTCCTCTTTCATTATTATTACTAACAATTACATCCTGAACTATTTGATAATTGATTAATTCCCCGGTATTAGGATCCCGGCTTCTTACAGGCTCTATGTTTATAGCAAATCCAACAACGCCACCGTCAGAATTAGCTAGTGGTATTGCATTATCTATGAAAGTATTGTTATCAATTAAAATATCACGACCATCTGTTACAGCAATACTCATCATTCGTACTTTATCAAATGTACAATTTTTGATTACAACATTTCTTGTTGGGTTATAATCAGCGTTAAAAGAAAATCCTGTAGAGTTGATATCTATTCCGCCAACCGATCCCAGACTAAATTTTACATTATCTATAATTACATTATTTCCAGATCTTATTTTACATAAATGAGTTCCATGTTCAGCATTTGCAGATTCGTATTTTCTTAATTCTCTGTCGCCCACAAGATGTCCTCCACTTATAGTAACATTAGAAGCCTCATGCACCGCCATTAAAGAAGCAGCAATTTTACCCTCTGTTGGAAAAACTCTTAAGGTAGTCTGGTCAGACATTTTGAGATGAAAATCAGAAGGAACATTAATAGCTTCGAGATGAGGATAAAAGTTTTGATTCGTGGTTGTACTGGTTACTTTACTAACTTCAAAATAAGCATCAAATTTACCAATCTGAAAAGTTTTAGCTCCCAACCCTTTGGTATACACCATTAATCGTTCTAATTCGTTGTTGTTGTTTTGGGCAATATCAGAAGTAGTAGGGCCTTCAACAATACCAGTCCATCTGGATGCAAAAAATTGAAAAGTAGGTTTTTCAAGTTTTACATTTCCTTCGATTTGTAGATTAGAACTTAAAAGCTCTCCGGCAATAGTGCCACCACTAAATATTAATTTACCATTTTTAATATCACCTCCTTCAAATTCAAATTTTACATTAGGTGGTAGTTTAATCGTTTTTCCTTTTAGATCTAAAACACAATTTAATATAATAGTTGCATCAGTTGCAACATTAGATAAATCAAAGTCACAAGGTGTTGTAATCACGTTTGGTGGTAGATCGGGAACAACCTCATTGGGCGGGTTTTCTACCCCAATCTCGGGAGTATTATCAGCAACATCTTCTTTGCTACATGATATAGCAATACAGGTCATAAGAATAAGTAAGTAATAAAATAATTGTTTCATTGGGGGATTATTTTTTTGATTTATTGTTAAACGAAAAATTATCAAATTAATTGTTTAAAATTTTCATAAAAATGTTAAATTTTCATTAACCTTTGTAAATATGTGGTTTTTTTAATTCCTGCCTTACTTTTTGTAAGGGATAACAATAAAAAATAACTTTCTTTTATTTTTTCTTTATTTTTTCTAATTGTTAAGAAATAAAAGAAAACAATTTTTAAAGTATCTAAAAACAGGTATATACTTATATTTGTACCGAAAAATATTTATAGACCATACTATATTTTTAAGCTTGGGAAAATGCAAAAAATAATTAGGGTTACTACAGTGCCGATTTCTTTGGGTAAACTATTGCAAGGACAATTAAAATTTATGTCCCAATATTATGATGTCATAGGGATTTCAAGTAAAGGCGGAGGCGTATTAGACCAAGTATCTAAACAAGAAGAAGTTCGTGTTATACCGATAGAGATGACACGTAAGATAACACCATTTCAAGATTTAAAAGCAGTATATACACTATATAAGATTTTTAAAAAAGAAAAACCACATATAGTGCATAGTCATACTCCAAAAGCAGGTACTTTGTCTATGTTAGCAGCAAAATTAGCAGGTGTATCTCATAGGTTGCACACTATTGCAGGTCTTCCTCTGTTAGAAGCTACAGGCGCAAAAAGAATATTGTTAGATATTGTAGAAAAAGCAACCTATGCATGTGCTACCAAAATTTATCCAAATTCATTAGGTCTTCATCAAATTATAATTAAAAATAAATATACATCACCACAAAAATTAAAAGTTATAGCAAATGGAAGCTCTAATGGAATAGACACCTCTTTTTTTGATCCGGATTTATATTCAGAATCTGATAATTTAAAATTATCAAGTAGTTTAGGTATTACCAGTTCGGATAAAGTGATAGTGTATGTAGGCAGGTTAGTAAAAGATAAAGGGATAGAGGAGTTAATAAAAGCTTTTAGAAAAATAAGTGATATTAGAGATGATGTTAAGCTTTTGTTGGTAGGAACTTATGAAAAAGATCTGGATCCATTATCTGCTGAAACGGAAAAAGAAATAAATACGAATCCCAATATTGTCCTTGTAGGATGGCAGGATGATGTTAGACCATATTTTGCTATATCAGATGTGTTGGCATTTCCTAGTTATCGCGAAGGGTTTCCAAATGTAGTAATGCAAGCGGCATCTATGGGATTAGCTAGTATTGTGACCGATATTAATGGTTGTAATGAAATTGTTACGGATGGTATTAATGGTAAAATAATTCCCGTAAAAAATACAGAAGCATTATTTAAAAGTATAAAAATGATTATAGAAGATGATGTTTTAAGAAATGCTATGGCCATTAATGCCCGAGAATCTATAACAAGTAGATATGAACGTCAATTTTTGTGGAAAGAACTTTTGAAAGAATACAGTTCACTGGATAATTAGATGATAAACTTATTTTGAAATCTATGATATGAAAACAAAACTACTTTTATTACGAAAAAGACTTTTAGTTTTTCTTAAGGATAAGAATAGAAAAGGACTTTTACAGATAATTAGAGAAACTATAGTTTTCTGGGTAGTAAAAAAAGAAGTTCCATATTTTTATTTTGGTAAATTTTTATATCGAAAAGATATTACAAATTATAAAGATTATTTAAGTAGTAAAGAAATTGACAAAATAACACTTTCTAAAAACCTTCACCATTTTCAATATGCCTCTATATTAAGAAACAAACTTGCTTTTTCTTTTTATATGGAAAGCAATAATATGCCAGTTCCCCCTTTGATTAGCTATAATTTGGGGAACAGGTTTTTCTATAAATCTGAAGTCTGTGTAGTTAAAGATAAAAAGAATCTATTTGAGTTCTTGGATAACTTATTTAATGAGACAGGAAAAACAAAGATATTTGTTAAGTCTATTACAGAAATGGGAGGCACTGGAGCATATCTTATTACACAACAAAATTTAGAAAAAGAGATTAATGAATATGGAGACTATATATTAGCTAATGATTGTATTAATCAGGAAGTTGTAGAACAACATGAAGTAATAAACAAAATATACAGGCATAGTGTGAATACGATTAGATTTGATACATATATCGATAAAAATAATAATATTCATATATTATCAGCATTTATGAGATTTGGCAGAGGAGGTAACTTTATTGATAATGGCAGCTTAGGAGGATTTTATGTTTCGGTAGATATCGAAAAAGGTACACTTAGGGGAAAAAGCCATCAATTAATGAAGTATGGAGGAGAACAACTAAGCGAGCATCCGGATACAGGAATAGTCTTTAATGATTTTGAAATACCATATTTTAAAGAATCCTGTCAATTAATTAAAAAAGCAGTAACCTATATCCCGGATCGTATAATAGGCTGGGATATTGCTATAGGTACTAACGGACCTATTATTATAGAAGGCAATGATAATAACTCTTTTGTAACTCCGGATATTGCTTATGGAGGGTATTTAAAACATCCCATGTTTAAAGAGATTATGAAAGAAGCTAATTAATATAATAAGAGGATATGATGAAAATATCTGAAATACTAAGAAATAAAATATTTTGGGGTATAGATTTATTACAAAAAGGAAAAAAACGAGCTATCTATAAGGAGATAAAATTTATAATAGAAAATCCGATTGCTTCAAAAGCGATAGAAAGTAAAAAGATAAGTATTCAGAACATCCTGAACCATGCTGTCGAATCTACAGAGTATTATAAAAAATATAACCAATACAATTCTATAGAAGATTTTCCTGTGATTAATAAAAATATGATCCGGGATAATTTTAATGATTTTGAGTCCAAAAAATTTAAAAACTTTCCTAAATTTAAGGTAAGTACAAGTGGTTCTACCGGGACCCCATTTATGATATATCAGAATAATGAAAAAAAAATAAGAAATATAGCCGATAATATATTTTTTTCTGAAATGGCAGGGTTTAAAATCGGGTATCATCTTACTTATTTTAGATTATGGAATGCTTTTCAAAAAAAAGGAATTATATCAAGATTACTTCAAAATATAGAACCTGTAGATGTTTTTGAACTAAGTAATAAAGAAACTATTGATGCCATACTCAAAAAATTGTCAAAAAGCAGATCATCAAATAGTTGGTTGGGGTACGCCTCAGCATATCAGGAAATATGCAGATATTTGGATCAAAAGAAATCTTCTAAAATACCTAATAACCTAAAATCAATAATTGCGATATCTGAAAAACTAAATGACTATACAAAACAAGCAGTGAGTAAATATTTTGGTGTCGAAGTGGTATCCAGATATTCTAATGTAGAAAATGGAATCATTGCGCAACAACCACTTGGTAATAAATCATATTTTGAAATAAATGAAGCTAGTTATTTTGTAGAAATTTTAGAATTTGATTCTGATAAAAGAGTACCTGAAGGAAAACTTGGGAGAATTGTAGTAACAGATTTGTTCAATTATTGTATACCAATGATTAGATATGATACAGGAGATGTTGGAATCAAAGATACTATAGATTCGAAACCTGTTTTTACAAAAATTGAAGGAAGAAAAACAGACTTGATTTATAATGTTAGGGGAGAAGCCATATCTGTTAATTTAGTTTTAATAGTGAATAAATACCCCGAATTGAAACAATCTCAGCTTATTCAAAAAGCATCGGGAATATATCATTTTAAACTAAACTCTGATAGTAATTTTTTAAGAGAACAAGAGTTCCTTAACGAATTTAAAGTGTATTTGGGCGAAGATGCAAAAATCACAGTAGAATATGTTAATGAAATTCCGTTACTTGCATCAGGAAAAAGAAGAGTGATGGTTAATGAAATGGTGAATTTACATAAGTAATAATAGTAAAAATAAAGGTTGTGTATAAGTTATTTATAAAAAGAATCTTAGATTTTTGCATATCATTAATCATATTAATTATAGTTTCACCTTTGTTTTTGTTTTTAATTGCTTTCTTGGGAATTACAAATAAAGGAAAACCATTTTTTGTCCAAAAAAGACCTGGAAAAAAAGAAAAGATTTTTAGTATACTAAAGTTTAAAACAATGAACGATAAAAGAGATACTAAAGGAAATTTGCTGCCAGACATAGATAGGATAACAAAAATAGGAACATTTATAAGAAAAACGTCTTTAGACGAAATACCCCAATTAATAAATGTAATTAAAGGAGAAATGTCTTTGATAGGCCCCAGACCATTGATTATTGAATATTTGCCAGTATATAATCAAACCCAGAAAAAACGACACAATACTAAACCAGGAATAACAGGATGGGCGCAAGTTAATGGCAGAAACTCTATTACATGGAAAAAAAAATTTGAATACGATGTATGGTATGTAGAAAATATGAGTTTTTTGTTAGATGTTAAAATACTTGTGCTAACACTTAAAAAAGTGATTCAAAAAAAAGATGTTAATTTATCTGAAGAACAAACATCTGAGTATTTTAATGGGAACAATTAGTTTATAGAAGTGAAACAGATGAGCAAAGATTTACAGATAATTGGTATAACAAAAAAAATGCTTAGAGAAGCGGTTGCCAAAAACTCTTATTGGAAAGGAAGCCTTGCACCGTTTCCTAAAAGTAAAGCATTGTGGTTATTGTCTAACTCTAGGATAGAAGAAGAGGATTATTGCGGAGTTATTGGTTATGAAGGAGAAAAAATGATCTCATTTATTTTTATGTTTCCGGATTTACTTAATAACAAAGAATCAGAACCAACAAAAATATATTGGATGATATCCTGGTGGGTACATAAACAATATAAAAATACTGTTTTAGGAACTTACATATATAATGAAGCAGTAAATCTTACAGGAAAACAAATTTTAATTAAATCTTATGCAGAAAATGTAAATAGTTTTTACGAAAAACAACCTTTTACAGTAATTGCATCAAGATTAAGGCATACCATTTTTTTTAGTATGGATGCATCTATGCTTATAGGGAAATTCAGGTTTTTAAAAAACTTTAGATTTTTTTTAAACAAAATAGATGCTGCCACTGCTACAATTATTAAGCTTGTAAACAAACCCATAGCTAGAAGCAGAACCAAAGAGTTATCATACGAATATATAAATCAGTTAGAAGATATAACTTGGGATTTTATAGAGCCTTTGTGCAAAAATGATTTAATATACAAAACAAAAGAGTATGTGAATTGGCAATTAAATAATATACAGTATACTCAAACCCCTATACCCCAAAAACATCCTTATATATCTTTACAAACAGGAACCAGTAATAATATTTATATACATAACCTTAAGATTATGAAACAAAATAAAATTATTGGTTTTTTATCTTATGTGATTAATTATAACGAATTAAATATTAAATACTTTTTGGTAGGAGAAGAGGATAATTATTATTTATGTGTAGATGCATTAATAGAAAATTTGATCCAAAAGAAAGCTAAATTTATTTTTACAGACGATACAAAACTATCTGATGCTATAACAAAAAGATACAAGACTATTTTTACACATAAGGTAATCAAAAAAGGATTAGCTCATAAAGAGACTAAATTAGGTAGCGAAAATTTAGAAATGTTAAATAGAGATGGTCATTTTTATTAAAATTAGCGTATGAAATTTGTAAAAAAACTGCAAGAATCGATAGAGAAGCACGCAGATTATAGTGCTTTATGTATAAATAGTAAATTTTATACCTATAAAGATTTAGCTATAGAAATATCCAGGATTCGATCAGCTATTGCGGGTAATATAAAAGATACAGAAAAACTGGTAGGTATAGTAACAAATGACGATGTACAAACTTATGCAAGCATCATAGCACTTTGGCTGGAAGGAAAAGCTTATGTACCTGTAAATCCTGATACACCTTTAGACCGAAATATTAAAATTTTTGAATTAACAGATATTAAATATGTAATAGATTCGTCAGAAAACTCTATTTATAAAAACGATTATAAAGTATTAGCTTCTGCCTCATTATCAGAAACAGAAATAGATCTTATACCAAAATTTGTATCAGGAGATCAAATAGCATATATTTTATTTACCTCTGGTACAACAGGTCTTCCAAAAGGTGTTCCTATTACGTTTAATAATATAGATGCATTGGTAAACGCAATTGATGAGGAACCAGAGTTTAACTTAGTTCCTTCAGACAAATGCTTGCAAATGTTTGAACTTACTTTCGATTTTTCTGTAGTAACTTATTTATTCCCGTTTTTATCAGGATCTTGTATTTATACCATACCAAAAGGGGCAATAAAGTACTTTTATATCTTTAAACTTATTAAAGAACAAAAGCTTACCGTACTTACTATGGTGCCATCTATTATAAATTATTTACGCCCTTATTTTTCAGAGATTAATGCCCCGTATGTAAGATATTGTAGTTTTGGAGGAGGAGCTTTGCATAGTGATATAGCAAAAGAATGGAGTGATTGTCTGCCAAATTGTAAGATATTTAATTACTACGGGCCAACAGAGTTTACTGTTTATAGTGGGTTTTATCCTTATAATAAAGAAACGCATCAAAAAAACCATAATGGAATAATAGCTATTGGAACCCCTCAAAAAGACACATTATATCTTATTGTAAATGAAAATAATGAAGAAGTAGAAGAAAACGTAACAGGCGAATTATGTCTTGGCGGACCACAGATCACTCCTGGGTATTGGAAAAATGAAGAACGTAATGCTCAAAGTTTTTTTACTAAAATAGATAAAAATGGCAAAGAAATAAGATTTTACAAAACAGGAGATCTTTGCTTTAAAGATAAAGAAGGTGACTTTTTATACGTTGGAAGAGCAGATTTTCAGGTAAAAATTAGAGGATATAGAGTAGAATTGGCAGAAATTGAATTTCATGCCAAAACAAAATCAGAAAAAAAAGTAAATATGGTAGCTTTGGATATCACCAATTCATTAGGAAATGCAGAGTTGGGTTTAGCTATTGAGTCTGAAGTTTTTGATACCGAAGCAATATTTGATTATATGAAAACAAAAATGCCAGGGTATATGATTCCAATGCATGTTAGATTTGTAAAAGAATTTCCGCATAGTATAAATGGGAAAATAGATAGAAAACAATTAAAAACATATTTTGAAATTAAATAATTAAAAATGGATAAGGAAGAAATTTTTTCAAAAATAAGAAAAGCTTTTATAGAGGTATTAGAACATGACAATTTTCAACTTAATGACGAAACCACAGCCCAGGATGTTGATGGTTGGGAATCTATTACACACATGATGATTATTACAGAAATAGAAAAATCTTTTGGAATAAAATTTAAGCTAATGGATTTAATGAATATGAATAATGTAGGAGATTTGGTTAGAATCATAGAATCTGAGCTATAATTTTGTAGAAAAAATTTATGTCTTCTTAGTTTGAAGAAGAAAATAATAGATAATTTATACTTGGAAACCTATTTTTAGTGTTTTATGATTTAAGAAAAAAGAGTTTAATTAAATTTAGAAACGGTATAATTAAATATGTAACAGGTAAATGAAATGGATAAAATTCTTATTATAGGAGCTTCGGGTCATGCCAAGGTAATAATAGAAACAATAGAGCTAAGTAATAACTATTCGATATATGGTCTTATAGATACATTTAAGCCAGTAGGAAAAAATATACTCGGATACGAAGTCCTTGGGACAGAAGATTATATTGGGGATTTGATTAAAAAAGGAATTAATAAAGGCGTTATTGCTATTGGAGATAACTGGACTAGACTTTTAATAAAAAACAAAATAGAAAAAAAGTTTCCTGATTTTGAATTTATTACAATAATCCATCCTTTATCTATAATTAGCCCAAGCGTAGAAATTGGTAAAGGAACCGTAATATTGGCTTCAGTAATAATTAATGCAGAAGCAAAGATAGGAGATTTTTGTATTTTAAATACAGGAGCTACTTTTGGGCATGAGAGTATTATTATGGATTTTTCTAGTTTAGCACCTGGGGTTACTATTGGAGGAAATGTTAGTATAGGTAAATGTACAGCAATATCTTTAGGAGTAAATGTTATTCAGGGGATTACGATCGGTAAACATAGTATTATTGGTGCAGGCTCATTGATTTTAAACAATGTAGCAGATTACAAGCTGTTTTATGGTGTTCCGGCCAAGGAAATAAGAACTATAAAAGAGGGAGAAAAATATTTATCAAAATTATAATACGATTCTAAAGTCATCATTAATTATTTTTAATATTAAATATATTATATGTATAAATCATTTATAAAACGAATTTTGGATTTTATACTTTCATTTTTTGGTATTTTACTACTATTGCCAATTATAGTTACGATTGTTTTGATATTACTGGTTGTAAACAAAGGCAAACCTTTCTTTTTTCAACCAAGACCCGGAAAAAATGGTAAACTTTTTAAAATAATTAAATTTAAAACCATGTCCGATTTAAAGACCGAGGATAAAAAGAATGTGCATAATGTTTCTCGTATAACCAAAACAGGCGCCTTTATTCGAAAATACTCATTAGATGAAATTTTACAACTAATTAATGTTTTAAAAGGAGATATGAGCTTAATAGGTCCAAGACCACTTTTGGTAGAATATTTACCTTTGTATAATAAAGTACAACAAAAAAGACATGATATGCGACCAGGTATAACCGGATGGGCTCAGGTAAAAGGACGAAATACCATATCCTGGAATCAGAAATTTGAATATGATGTATGGTATGTAGAGAATGTAAGTTTTATTCTGGACATTAAAATATTATTGCTAACCTTAAAAAAAGTAATTAAAAAAGAAGGAGTAAATACAAATCAAAATATTACTATGCCAGCGTGGAATGGTAATAACTAAAATTCAAAAACTTATAAAACAGTTCTTTTTGAGCAAATTATAATATATATAGCCAACACAAGTCAACTTAAATATAGTAATTAGGAAAATGGAAATAAACAAGACATCTAAAAAAATAAGAATTTATGGAGCTGGGGGGCATTCCCAAGTTATAAGAGAAGTATTAGAAAATAACGGATACGAAGTATCAGAGACTTTTGATGATAAACCATCAGGACGTCATTACGCATCCAAAAATGTAACTACAGGAGCCAGAGGTAATTTAAAAGATTTTCCTCATGAAGGATATCCTGTAATAATAGCTGTAGGAATAAATGCAGAAAGAGCAGAGATTGCAGGTTTTTTGAAAAGTAGTTTCGAAAAAGCGATACACCCATCTGCTATTATTGCTCCTACTGCAAAAATAGGGGATGGGACAGTTGTTTTTGCAGGAGCTATAGTCCAGCCAAATACTATTATAGGTGAGCATGTCATCATTAATACAGCAGCAAGTATTGACCATGATAATATAATAGGAGATTTTGCCCATATTTCACCCAAAGCAGCCCTGTGTGGCCATGTAGAAGTAGGAGAAGGATCACACGTAGGAGTAGGAGCAGTCGTAATACCAAAGGTAAAAATAGGTAAATGGTGTACTATTGGAGCAGGAACAGTAGTCTTAAATGATGTTCCGGATTACTCCACAGTAGTAGGTAATCCAGGTAAAGTAATAAAAACAAAAAAACAAGAAGTACAACTTAATGACAAACCAAAACAATCTGATATTACTTTTATTGGCTCAGGTATTTCTTCCTCTTTTACTATCTTACATTTTTTGGATCTTATTAAAAAAACTAATACAAAAAATAAAATTCATATTAGTATAATAGATAAATATCAAGAATTTCATACAGGGATTCCTTATGGATCAAGATCCGGTTTCTCGGTACATTTAATAACATCATTAAAAAACTTTTTGCCAGAACCAGAACTTGGAAAATTTATTGAGTGGCTTAATAATAATAAAAATTGGCTGTTAGATGAATTAAAAAAGGACGGAGGAGCTTTATCTCTGGATTGGATTGTAACACATGCTAAGGAAATAGAAAATAATGAGTGGAAAAACCTTTTTATTCCTCGTCGCTTTTTTGGATGGTATATTAATGAAAAAGTAAAAAACAGATTAGAATATTTTAAGGCTAAAGGATTAATAGATGTCGATTACATTAATGCAGAAGTTATTGATATTGATAAAGAAGAAAATAAGTATACAATAACATTAAATAACAAAAAAACAGTATCCTCAGAAAAAGTGATATTATCTACGGGATCTTTACCCGTTAACGCGTTGTGGAAAAATGAAAACTTAATAGAAAAAGACAATTTATTTTTTATAAACGACCCTTACAAGCCAGAATTAACAAAAATCTTAGAAAAAATAAAATTATTTTTAGAGAAAACACCAAATAAGAAAGTAAATGTTCTTATCGTGGGCGCTAATGCAAGTGGTCTTGAAATGCTGTATAAATTAAATGATATTGAAAATATAAACAATCAAATAAATAAATACACCATTCTTTCAACGCAAGGCTTGCTACCAGATGCTGTAGTTGATGAAAAAGGACAAAAGGAATATACACCATTTAACTTACAAGCATTAGCAAAAGA
Source organism: Aquimarina sp. (assembly GCF_977115655.1). Taxonomy (NCBI): domain Bacteria; kingdom Pseudomonadati; phylum Bacteroidota; class Flavobacteriia; order Flavobacteriales; family Flavobacteriaceae; genus Aquimarina; species Aquimarina sp. The sequence goes on along the minus strand of NZ_CDSBKO010000009.1, from coordinate 112,022 downwards.
AAAAAATATTACAGCAAAAATTATTGCTGAAGCCACATTCAGAGATTTGGATTATGCAGATCAAATGCATCTTGGAGCAGCTTCTACTGTAGATATTATATCTAAAGCCTTTGGGGATTTGTTAAGCAAACTTAACCCAGAAGAACTAGAAAAATTTGCTTGTCATTATGGTAATGAGATAGGACGACGACAACGGTGTGCAGGATTTCATTATTCAAAAACAGTAGAGTACTTAAAAACAGAAAATAGATTCAAACATATTGCAGGAAGATTTAAAAATATTGAAGAGAACATTTCTGGAGAGTACTTTTTAGAATATTTAGATACAGAATCCGGAAAAGATAAAATTTATGAGACCCCGGTACATATAGTAATAAACTGTATTGGAGGTACTAATTTTGATAAAAAAAATATCCCTGAACTATTGAAAAATGCAATACAAAAAAAGTATTGTAAACCTAATAAATCCAAAATAGGTTTTGAAGTAAATGATGATTTAGAGGCTTCTGAAAACTTACATATTGTAGGACCATTACTTGCCGGAAATGTATTTGATGGTAAAGCAGTATGGCATGTAGAACATTGTGGAAGAATTATTTGGTTGTCTCAGGTATTATCTAAAAAAATTAAAGATTATTTTTTTCAAAACAATGAATTAAAAGAACACCGATAAAATAAAAAAAACAACCAACCAACTAATCTTTTAACAATTGAAGCAAAATTATAAACTATTTATTAAAAACCTTGATGATAGCTCAGATGTCATAGAATATAAGACGCTTCTTCATAATGAATGGGATAATAATGTATATTATTCCGCAGAACATTTGAAGCATTTTGAGAAGGATTTTGAAAAACTGAAGTATTTTCTATTTAAGAAAGATGATACACCAGTTATTCTAATGCCTTTTGTTTATAGAGAAATTAATCTTAAAGGACAAAAATATCCCTATTTTGATGTTATAAGTCCTTATGGATATAGTGGCCCATTATTTAACGATGGAGTATTAGAACAAGATATTGTTTCTTTTTGGAGCCATGTAGATCAGTGGTATAAAGAAAATAATGTAGTAGCAGAGTTTATTCGTTTTAGTTTAAATGATAATCATTACATGTATTCTGGTAGTCTAACCAAAACACTTTCAAATGTAAGAGGGCGGATTATGGATAGTTTTGAAGAACAATGGAAAGGTTTTTTGCCAAAAGTTAGAAATAACTATAGAAAAGCAGTCAATTATAGTTTAGAATTTAAAATTTTTCATAAAAAAGAAGTAACCAAAAATATTATCAAAATATTTAATGATATATATGTAGATACTATGAATCGTAATAATGCAGATAGTATCTATTTTTTTTCCAGTTCCTATTTTGAAAATCTCATACTCTCTAACGTAGATAATTTTTCAATAGCAATAGCGTATTGTAAAGATACCCCAATTTCAATCGAGCTTATAATTGAATACAGAAGTACAATTTTTGCATTCTTAGGAGGAACAAATGCAGAGTATTTTAGTTACAGACCAAATGATTTTCTGAGAGTTAAAATTATAGAATGGGCTATAAAAAAAGGAATCAGTTACTATGTTTTAGGAGGAGGGTTGAAAGATGGGGATGGTTTATACAAACATAAAAAATCTCTTTTTCCAAAAGATAAAGATGTTGTTTTTTATACTGGTAGAAAAATAGTTAATGAACAAGTTTATGACGAACTGTGTAAGCTTTCTAATACAGAATATACATGTGTTCATAAACAAAATGTGAAAGATTATTTTTTTCCATTTTATAGATTAAATGCATGAAAAAAACTCGTATAGATTATTTTTTTGAACTCTTTGAGAAAACAATAATTCCAAAAATATTTTCAAGAGTAGAATGTCTTAAAAAAGAAGAGCCTATAATCAATCCGGATTATGAAGATAATCGGGGTAGTACACCAAAAACGATTTATTCTATCTTTTTTATACCTGATTATTTGAAACCAATCTCTAATAAAGATTCTTTTAAAGTCAAAAAAATAACACAGTTTTTTAAGGGATATGCTATTTTTTTAGAAGGGTTTACCTCTGCCGATGCTTATATAAAATATCGTTTTAAGAGTAATGCCAAAGGAATTAGAAGAAAAATTAACAGACTAGAATCGTGCTTTAATATATCTTATAAAACATATTACGGAACAATAAAGCAAGAGGAATATAATTTTTTAATGAATGCTCTGGAAAAAATGCTGGTGAAAAGATTTCAACAGCGTAATGATGAGAGTCAGAGCCTTTTGCGTTGGGAGTATTATAAAAAAATGTACTTTTCTTTAATTAATGAAAAAAGAGCTTCTATGTTTGTTGTTTATGACAATAATAAACCAATTGTAGTATCTCTTAATCATCATTTTTATAAACGGCTTTTTAGTGCCATTTCTTCTTATGATATAGATTATGCTAAATTTAGTTTAGGAAGTTTAGAAATTTATAAGAAACTGGATTGGTGTATTGCCAATAATCATATATCTTATGAGATGGGAATGGGAGATCTTACTTATAAGAGAGAATGGAGCAATCATATATATAATTTTGAACATCAAATTATTTTTCCAAAAAATAACAGCGCAGCAGCATTTTATGGAAACTTAGAATATATAAAATCTTTTATAAAAGAACTGATTTTTAAAATAGCTTATGTTCGATATAAAAAATACAAAGCAAAGCGCAAAAAAAATGATAATACTATAGGGTTAAAGTATGAAACGTTTCCTATAGAAAAAGCAGAATACAGTAAAGAATACCCTGTTGTCGATTTTAATAATGACGATTATGCTTTTTTGAGAAACATAATTTTTGATTTTTTATATAGTAGCATAGAAAATGTTTCGGATATAAAAGTATTGGAAGTTTCTAAAAAAGAAAAAACATATATAATAGCAGGAAAATCTAAAATGCAAAAAGTTGTTTTTTGTTAAAAAGCAAAAGGTTTTCTATTTTTTCGCAAAACCAATATGGTTTAAATATTCAACTATGCTTTCTGCAATAAGGTTTCTGCCATGATTGTTCCAATGTCGATCATAAATAAGAGTGGTAGATTGGTCAGAGTTTTTAAACAAAGAAGAAAAATCAATATAATTAAATTTGTTTTCTTCTAGATAAGACAAGAATACAGGACTTGTTATTCCCGAATCTAACAGAAGAGTAAAACGGTCCTTGTTATACCCGTATTTTGAAATCAGATTTTTAAAATTTTCTAAGTACATTCTATCATTTTCTTCTTTCAATTTCTGAATTTCGATATCATTTTGTTTGGCTGTTTTTTTTCTAGATTTTATGACGTTAAGCATACGGTACATTAATTCTTGCGGGGGGTCTAAAATCCCTATGCTTTTACAATAAACCAAAAGTTTACTTTTTTTAAATAATTTATGCAAAGGAGACTCTAAAGCTAATCTGCTTTTAACGACATTGTATTCTCCCCGGGTTAGATCATTAGAAAATTTTATACCCAAAATAACATGATCGATTAAATCAAATTGTTCTTTATAAGAGTGAACCAGATGCAATTGATCTGCAAAATCATATCCGGCATACCCATATTCATACACTTCTATAGAAGGTATAGCATTTTCAATTTTTTTACCAATAGAATTATAGTAATTTTGATGAAAACCTTCAATAAAAGAATCCCCTACAAGGGCAATCTCTATTTTGTTTTTTGCAGGTGTAAATTCTCGATACGAATTGTAACCAAATGCATTAATATGATATTCAGAAAAGTTTTGCCTTCGATTTCCGGTAACAGAATATCCATTTTGATTTGGTTTCCATTTTTCTACTTTATAAGTATCCAGAAAACGAGCAGGAGTGTCTTTTCCTAAATAAAATACACGAACTATTCCTTCTAATGCTATAAGTATTAAGAAAACATATAATATACTTTTTAAGATAAGCTTTTTCATTTTATATCAAATATTATTCTTTTAACCCTAAAAAATTAAAATTGAAAATAAATAAAGGATCTGTCTATACTATCATCAAAAAATAATAACATCCCTAAAATAACTAATGTGTATATAACAAATCTTGTGATTTTAGAAGTAAATTTAAAAGGAGCTCGTTCATCTTTTCTAATTCTAAATTCATATAACACAAAAACCCCAAGCAAAATAAAATAATCAACCATACGATATCCATGGGGGTGTTGGTATGTTTCATAATACCAATGAGAGGATATTTGTTTTAAAAAGCCAAAAGCATCTGTAATAGATTGCGATCTAAAAAATACTCTCGAAAATGTTATCAGAAAAAATGTAAGCAATATTTGTAATACTTCTTTTATCGTTGGAAACCAACGATTTTCGGCTACAACAGTATGCATATATATTCGATTTCTGCCCATTAAAAAAACAGGTATATATAATACCGCATGGATTCCTCCCCATACTATAAAAGTCCAGTTTGCACCATGCCAAAAACCACTTACCAAAAAGATAATAATAATATTTCTAATAGATTTAAGTTTACTAACGCGGCTCCCTCCCAGAGGTATATATAGATAATGCCGAAACCAGGTAGATAAAGACACATGCCATCGTTGCCAATATTCGGCAACATTTCTTGAAAAATTTGGAAATTTAAAGTTAGACATTAACTCTATCCCAAACAATTTGGCAGTTCCTATTGCTATATCAGAATAACCACTAAAATCACCATATACCTGAAAACTAAACAAAGAAACACCCATTATAAGAGTAGAAGCAGGATAATCATTGTAATTAGCAAAAACATCATCTACAATAGGAGCAATAGAATCTGCAATAACTACTTTTTTAAATAACCCCCATAAGATTAGTTTTAAACCATCTGTACATTGGGTATAGTTAAAAACTCTTTTAGTAGTAATTTGAGATAAAAGGTTAGAAGCTCTTTCGATTGGACCAGCAACTAGTTGAGGAAAAAAACTTACAAATGTAGCAAAGGAAATGAAATTCTTGGTAGGTTCAAGCCTTTTATAGTATATATCCAAAGAATATGACATAGTTTGAAAAGTGTAAAAAGAAATCCCAACTGGCAGAATAATTTGTAGAGTCCAGGTACTCTTAATATCATACCCAAAAACAGAAAGAAAATCTACCCATGAATCTATAAAAAAATTGTAATACTTGAAGAAGCCTAAAAGACCAATGTTAAAAACAAGGCTTGTACATAGCCATTTTTTTCTTTTCTTTTTTGAATTGTTGTTATAGATAGCTTGGCCAACAAAAAAATCAACCAAAGTGCTTGCTAAAATTAATAAAAGAAACCTCCAGTCCCATAAACCATAAAATATATAACTAGCAAAAAGAATAAAGAAATTCTGAATCTGAATTTTTTTATGAAAGACAAACCAATAGAGTATAAAAACTACTGGTAAAAAAATGAAAAAATCTAACGAATTAAATAACATCTGCTAGTATGGGTAATAGTTAATTCTTAAAACTTTAGATTTTATAAAAATATTTTCTAAAGCTTTTAAAAAGGCTTAAATTTTACTTAATTTATTTTATAAATCAAGTGTTTATTGATTTTTTTTTGTAATTTTTTAATACCATAAATTTATGTACCCCTTTAGGGTAAAATCCCCCTTTGTAAAAAGGGTTTTTCCTTACTTTTTTTTAAAGTATATATAGTATTATTGTATAACCAAAAAAATTACATATAATTAATATGAAATCATGATTTTAATATTAATTATGGTTAATTTTGTATCGAAATTTAATAACTGTGTTTGTTTTTACAAGTGATTTTGTGCTAAAATCTATAGTATTTTTCTTACGGAATTACAGTAAAACAAAGCAGTACTTAACTTAGTATTGTTCATTGAACGTTTTTTTTAGTATCCTGTCTAAAAAACTAGAATTTAGATTGTTAATTGATTTAACTAAGCTATTTTAGCCATGGAAAATTATTATAAAGTAAATTCGAAAATAAAGGAAGTTCTACCCCCTTTCTTCCTATTGTTTATTAGATTGTCATTAAAAAGATGTTGATTAGATATAACATGTAGTTATAATTTAGTCAATTAGATATTATTGTTCATTATTAATGGGAAAATCATGAATATAATTGATTCAAAAAAAATATGGCTTTCTTCACCACACATGGGTGGAACAGAGCAAAAATTTGTAAAAGAAGCATTTGATACAAATTGGGTAGCACCACTTGGTCCAAATGTTAATGGGTTCGAAAAAGATATCCAAACATATCTTCAGGAAAATGTTCATGTAGCTGCTTTAAGCTCAGGAACAGCATCGTTGCATCTGGGATTAAAATTATTAGGGGTTACATTAGGAGATGAAGTGTTATGCCAAAGCATGACATTTGCAGCTTCTGCTAATCCAATAGTATATCTTGGAGCGAAACCAGTATTTGTGGATAGTGAAAGATCTACTTGGAATATCTGTCCAGAACAGTTAGAAATTGCCATAAAAGATAAAATAACTAAAGGCAAAAAACCAAAAGCAATTATTGCAGTTCATTTATATGGCATGCCATATAATGTAGAAGCGATTCATCAAGTTGCAGAAAAATATAAAATACCTGTGCTAGAAGATAGTGCAGAAGCTTTAGGGAGTTCGTATCAAGGAATTAAATGTGGAACTTTTGGGGATATTGCGATTCTGTCTTTTAACGGAAATAAAATTATTACAACATCCGGAGGCGGGGCTTTGGTTTCTAAAAAACAAGAGCATAAAGAAAAAGCTGTTTTTTGGGCAACTCAGTCCAGAGATAATGCCCCTCATTATGAGCATTCTGAAATTGGTTATAATTACAGAATGAGCAATATAACAGCCGGAATCGGAAGAGGACAGATGGAGGTTCTGGAAAACCATGTAAATAACAGACGTAGCAATTTTGAGTTTTATAAAAAAAACCTTGCAGATTCTTCAGAAATAAAATTTTTAGAAGAACCTTCAGGATATATATCCAATAGATGGTTAACCTGTATAGAGACTAGTTCTTATCAATTAAGAGAAAAAATAAGATTATCATTAGCTGAAGAAAATATAGAATCAAGACCCTTGTGGAAACCTATGCACCAACAACCTGTTTTTGCAGATTGTGATACTTATCTAAACGGGGTTTCCGATGATTTGTTTGATAGAGGTCTTTGCTTACCTAGTGGATCTAATCTTGAAGAAGAAGATTTACATAAAATAGTATCGGTAATTAAAAATGTATTGAGATGATAAAAAGCTACCTAATCAATAATTCACATAAGCATGCTTCAAAATGGCTTGTTTTGTCTATCGATGTATTAATTACAGTATTTAATTTTCTTTTAGCATACGTAATTAGATTTGGAATCGGACTAGATTTCGAGACTACAAACTTTGCATATCAATTGCCAATAGTAACAGTTTTGGCTATATCAAGTTTTTTGTTGATTGGTTCGTATAAGGGAGTAGTCAGGCATACAGGAATGAGGGATGCCTATAATCTATTTCTGGCGGTAACAGTTTTAATAAGTATAACAGGGTTTTTAATGGCTTTTAGTAGATTGTCCTTGATTCCAGAACTATTAAACATCCCTGTATCTATAATTTGTATACATTATTTACTAAATATTATTACACTTACAACAAGTCGTTTAATATTTAAGTACTGTTTTTATTATATTAAATCTAAAATAGGAGAAACATCAAGAATATTAATTTATGGAGCAGGAGATTCCGGTTTAATAACTCTGATGGCGATAACCAATGATTCCAATAGATCTTCTTTTTCAGTTGTTGGATTTATAGATGACAACTCTCAAAAAATAGGAAAAACAATTAATGGAATCAAAGTATATGCTTCGACCACAATTGATAAAAATTTTATTGTAAAGAACAATATTAAAGAGATAATAGTCTCCATACCACATATTGATAAGAAAAGATTATCTGAAATTTCAGATAACCTTCTTAAACTACCTGTTACCGTAAAAATAGTACCAGCTGTTAATGATTGGATAGATGGTAAACTAAATGTTTCACAGATCAAAGAAATTCAAATAGAAGACTTATTAGAAAGAGCCCCTATTTGTATGGATAACCAAAATATAGCCAAAGAGCTTAAAGATAAGGTTATTATGATTACAGGGGCAGCAGGTTCTATTGGTAGCGAAATAGTAAGACAAGCATCTTACTATAGTTATAAACACCTTGTTTTGGTAGATCAGGCAGAATCTCCTTTGTACGATTTACAACAAGAACTTTTAAGTAAAGGAGTAGTTAATTTTACCCCTATAGTTGCAGATATAAGAGACCATCAAAGGGTTGAAACTATATTTCAAAAGTACAGACCAAATATGGTTTTTCATGCCGCTGCCTATAAGCATGTTCCTCTTATGGAAAACAACCCTTGCGAAGCTATTAAAATTAATGTATTGGGAACTAGAAAACTAGCAGACTTATCATCGGAGTATGGTGTAGATAAATTTGTTTTTGTTTCCACAGATAAAGCCGTTAATCCTACAAATGTAATGGGAGCAACCAAAAGAGTTGCAGAAATGTATATAAAGTGTATTAACGCTACCAGTAATACAAAATTTATTACCACCAGATTTGGAAATGTACTTGGATCTAATGGATCGGTAATCCCACTGTTTAAAAAGCAAATTCAAAAAGGAGGGCCATTAACAGTGACACATAAAGACGTAACTCGTTTTTTTATGACCATACCAGAAGCCTCTCAATTAGTAATTGAAGCAGGTACAATGGGAAAAGGAGGAGAGATTTTTATCTTTGACATGGGAGAATCCGTAAAGATTTTTGACCTTGCTAAAAAAATGATAAGATTGTCTGGACTAAAATATCCAGATGATATAGACATAAAAGTTACAGGACTTAGACCAGGAGAAAAACTATTTGAAGAACTTTTGGCAGATACTGAAAACACTTTGCCTACATATCATAAAAAAATAATGATAAGTAAATTTGATGATAACGATTGCGATATGATAAAAGATAAAATAGATGATCTTTGTATTATGAATCTGCTTAATCAGGACCACCAAATTGTTAGTAAATTAAAAGAGATTGTTCCGGAATTTATTTCTAAAAATTCTACTTTTGAAAGTATAGATAAAATAAACAAAGAAAGAAATAGAAATAGACTGGGTATTTTTGTTTAATTTATTTAATATCTGCTTCAAATTAAATAAGTAAATGTAAGGGAGATCGAGGTTGGTAAATAATTTGAAGCAATTTTAAGATAAAAGTTAGTTTGTTTTGGAATACAAACTTTCCTGATATTTTTATAATACAAATAAGTTCCAAAAATATGCCAAAAATGGGAAGTTGCTTTTTTCTCACTTTAAGCAGTAAAATTTTTGCATAGCACTTATACTAAGTCAGACCGAAGTATAGTTATGATTCTATTTTTAATGGTATGATGAGTAAAAAAGCAAAGATTTAATATACACTATTTCAAAGTCAGATTAAGATAACACAATAGATAGGGTAAATTCTCATTGCAGAATTAAATAAAATTATATTTTTGTGGTTCATTTTAGGATTACTTATAAAGTATTAAAATATGGGGAGTAGATTTTTGTTATTATTTTTAGGGTTGGTTTTTGTTTTTTCATGTAAAACCCCTGAAAATGTTGTGTATTTTCAAGATTCTTCGAATTTAGAAAAAATTTCTTCAACAAACTCATTCACACCAGTCTTTAAAGTAGATGATATAGTAAGTATTTTTGTATCAGCGGCAGATATGGATGCAGCTATACCTTTTAATATTAAGCAGGGAACTTCTATTAATGATGGTTTGGCAGGAGGAACAAGTTCTGGTAATTCAACAGAGCCTACTTATTTGATAGATGAAGAAGGAAATATTGATTTTCCTGTTTTGGGTAGTATAAAAATAGCTGGATTAACCAGGGTACAGGTAAAGAACCTGATTAAGGAAAAATTAAAAATTTATATAAATGACCCTATAGTAAATGTAAGGTTAAAAAACTTTAAGATTACTGTAATGGGAGAAGTTGTAAGGCCAGGATCATATAATGTGCCTAATGAAAGAGTTACCATTATAGAAGCACTTGGTTTAGCAGGCGATATGACAATTAAAGGGAAAAGAGACAATGTAATGGTAATTAGAGAGAATGATGGTGAAAACACCTACCATCGTTTGGATCTTACATCCAAGAATATTTTTGAATCCCCTGTTTATTATTTAGCTCAAAACGATGTACTATATGTAGAGCCAAATGTATCAAGGATAAAAGAATCTAAATCTCGTGAAAACACAATTGGTGTTGTTATAAGTATAATAAGTGTGGTTTTATCTGTGGTAACTTTGATTTTAAGATAATAAGAGTATGATCTCAAATAATAACACGTCTGCAAAAAAAACAACAATTGATTCTTCAGGATTTAGTTTTAATCTTAGAGATCAAATAACAAAATATATTAAACGATGGTATTGGTTTGCCTTAGCTGTTTTTGTTTTTATGACAGGAGCATATCTTAAAGTAAGATACACAATTCCACAATATAATGTTTCCTCTTCCATAATGATCTCTCAAGATCAAAATATTAGCGAGTCTGAGCTATCTGCTTTTAAAGACCTTGGTTTACTGGACAACACTCAAAATTCAATTGAAAATGAGATTCAAATAATAAAGTCTAGGACATTGTTGACCAATGTAGTCAATAATTTAAAATTAAATGTTAGATATTTTAGTGAAGGACGAATTTTAGAAGTAGAAAATTATCCAAAATCATTAATCGAGATTAATTTTCTGTCTCATGATACAATTGTAAAAACAAAATCAAAGATATTTCATGTAAAGATAGATTCCGGGACTTCTTTTTCTTTTTTAGATGAAAAAGGGAATAAATTAAGTAGTCACTCTTTTGGTAAAACTATTAGTAGCAGTGTTGGAGATATAGTTATTACACCAAGCATAAATACTATAGAGTCTAATATTGGTGAAACTATAAAAATATTAATATCACCTGTAAAATTAGTTGCAGAATCCTACAGGGGAAGATTATCTATTCTGCCCATGAAAAATTCCTCTATTGTTAATATTTCTTTGAATGACCCTGTAAAAGAAAAAGCAAAAGATATTATCAATGATCTTGTAGAAGAATATAATAAAGCAACTATAGAGAATAAAAAACAAGCATCTGCCAGAACAGCAGATTTTATAAATGATCGTTTAAATCTTATTTCCGGAGATTTGACAGAAGTAGATGATGAGGCTGCGGGATATTTGGCTAAATATGGATTGACTAATGATATAGGAGCTCAAACACAAAGAGTTGCTGATATAGATTCAAGAAATGTACAAGAAATAGAATTGTTAAATACACAACATAGACTTATAGAATCTATGAGGAGATTTGTATTAAGTCAAGATGGAAAATATGATCTTGTGCCGGCAAACCTGGGGTTTGAAGACCCAACAATTACTAATACAGTATCTAGGTACAATATATTAATTCTTCAAAGACAACGATTACTCAAATCTTCTAGCGAGCAAAATCCTGTTGTTGTAAATATAGATCAACAAATTGATGGATTACGACAAGTTTTAATAGGTAGTTTAAATAGCCTGAAAAATTCAATAGACATACGTTTAAAGAGTCTTAGGACTCAGGATCAGTATTTTAGTGGCAAATTATATAGTGCTCCTATTCGACAAAAAGACCTTAGAGTGATTGAACGAGAACAATCAATCAAGGAACAATTATATCTTTATTTATTACAAAAAAGAGAAGAAGCAGAGATAACCAGCCATATTACCCTTTCTAATGCCCGGGTAATAGACAGAGCCTCTACTTTAGGCTCTTATCCGGTATCACCCAATAAAAAAACAATATATGCAGGAGCTTTTTTTCTTGGCTTAATGATACCGTTTTTTGTTATTTATACTTCTGATCTGTTAAATACCAAGGTAAGCTCTCGCGAAGATTTAGAAAAAGTGCTTTCTATGCCAATTATTGGATCTATCCCAAAAGTAAAATCTAAAGAAAAGATACTGATTTCTCAAAATGACAGATCTTCAGTAGCAGAAGCCTTTAGGATTTTAAGAACAAATCTGGATTTTCTTATGACAGGAATAGATAAAACAGATGGTAAAATAATTTTTGTAACATCTACTATCTCTGGAGAAGGAAAGACTTTGGTGTCCTCAAATCTAGCCAAAACATTGGCTATTTCGGGCAAAAAAGTAGCTTATTTGGGAACAGACTTAAGAGATCCCAAAATGCATAGGTTTTTTGACCTTCCTTTCGGAAAAAATACTAAAGGGCTTACTAATTATATTATGAATAAAGAGCTAAGTCCCGAAGATATTATTTTTAAAGATAAAGAAGAAGATTCTTTTGATATTATACCATCAGGGGCAATTCCTCCTAATCCTGCAGAACTTTTGATGCAAGATAGAGTAGGTACAATATTTGCATATCTTCAAAAAAATTATGACTATATAATTGTAGATACAGCTCCGGTTAGTTTAGTTACAGATACATTATTAATTACAAAATATGCTGATTTAAGTATTTATATTGTAAGAGAAAACTTTTCAGATAAAAAGGTGTTACAAGTTCCTGAGAATTTATATAAAGAAAAACGCTTACCAAATATAGCAGTATTGTTAAACGCAACAGATACAAAAACAGGCTATAATTATGGGTATGGATATGGTAAAAAAAATTAAGAGAAAATTAAATTATTTCTCATAATTGTTTCCACTTTTTTGGCAATAGGAGTATTAAACCCCTTTTCCAGAATTTCTAATTGATAGTAGTTATGTATATCTGTGCCTGTAAAATCAATATAATTATAATCTATTAATTTTTTAGAAAAGGACTTAATATCCTTTCCATAATATCCGGATAAAGACAAAAGATTGAGCTGAAATAAAAAACCCAAATTTTTTAATTCATCATACTCTTTTAAATTATTTTGATAAAACGAATACCTTTCAGGATGTGCCAAAACAGGAATGTATCCAGCAAGTTTAATTTCAAATATTATCTCTTTGAGATTAATAGGAGGGCTGAATGTAGACATTTCTACAAGGATATAATCTTGATGTAAAGGTAAAATATCTTTGTTTTTTAATCTTTCAAGAAATAAATCATCCATCATATATTCTGCACTGGCATGCAATTCAATTTTTGAAACCCCTAATGGTGTGAGTACTGTTTTAAGTTCTTTTAGGGTTTTTAATATAGTTTTTGAGGAATTAGGCCAAATATCTTTTAAAACATGAGGTGTGGTAATTACTTTTTGTATGCCTAATTTTTCAAATTGTTCCAAAATGTAGGTAGATTGGTATATGGTTTTTACACCATCATCAATACCATGAAGTAAGTGAGAGTGTATATCTACATATCCTTCAGGGATAATTTGATGAAAAGGAACATCTTTTTTTCGTAAAAATAGCAATATAAACTTGTTTTTGGGGTGATCTGTAAAATAATGAAATATAACGGAAAAATGGAAATTTTTTATAGAAAGCTACTTGAGCTTTTTAATCTGGAAATAAAAAAAAACCGGAATTAAAATGTACCACCATTGTTGTAACAGAAGATTTAGACGTTTAAACAATGTTTTTGAAAAAGACAACTGCTTAAGACTCTACAGCCTTAAGCAGTTTTGTTATGATCTACAAATGTTTATCTTTTTGTAATATCTCCCGACCCCGATACTTTTTTATCTTCTTTTTGGGGATCACCTTTATAAAATATATCCCCGGATCCCGATATTCGGGCTTTTAAAGAGGAGGTAGCCATAACTTCAATATCTCCGGATCCGGATACACTGGCAGTTACATTTTTTGAATTAAGATCAAAAGCAGCAAGATTTCCAGAACCAGACACGTTTCCGTTAAAGTTTTCTGCAGAGCCTTTTAAATCCAAATCACCACTACCAGTAACCTGGCACCATATATTTTTTGCAGAAACAACCAATCTAACATCTCCTGATCCAGAAACACCAGTTTTGAAATCTGTAGTCGTAATAGTGTCAGAACTATAAATATCTCCGGATCCTGATAAAGTAACCTGAGAGATGTCTTTGAAAGGAACTGTAATGATTAATTTCTTGTTTTGGGAAGGCTGTATATTGTACCCTTTTTTTACATAAACCCTTAATATATCGCTTTCTACTTCGGTTACAATATATTCTATCAAATTGCTTTCACCTTCAATAACGATTTGTCCTTCGGTTCCGGATATTAAAGATACATCCAGACTTCCTTTTACCTTTATTTGATCGTAATCTGATGTGCTTCTGTTTTTGGTAACGATATTACCATCTCCTTTGATTTTTTTTCCATTTTCCCACCATTGCGCTTGTAGCAAATTAACACTGCAAATAGTTAAACCCAGAATGAATAGTACTGTTCTCATTTTATAGATTGATTTAATTTATATACTTTAATTTTTTACAATTTTAACTCCTCCATAGCTGGAAGTTATATGAATAGTATTGCCACTATTAGATTTTCCATAATGTCCTTGATAGTCTTTTTGAGAATCTTTAACATATTTTTTTTGTGTTAGAATGCTTTCATCCAGTTTGATACCACCATACGAGGTATGGATAGAAAAATCATAAGCACATTGGTCTTCATAACCAATAGAAACACTTGTATAATCTGTTTTGATCGTTACATTGTTAAAGGATGGTTGTAAAGAACGAACTTCGATAGATCCATAATCAGAATTAATTTGTAATTCTTTTGATATAGTACCAATTTTAGTATTTACATAATCAGAATCCCCGGTAATTTCACCTCCGTTTTCGATACGAATCCCCCCATAATCACAATTGTAAGTTAAGTTTTTAATAGTTTTAAACTTGGATTGAGTATAATCGGCATTTAAGGCGATATACTCGCTGTTTTCTATTTCAAAATCAGAGTAATCGGCATTTATTTTTCCATTTTTTATATATGTTATAGTACTATTGTTAGTGTAATCTATGTTGATGTCATTATTATCGCCAAGTAGTTCCCCAAGGATAATTTGACCATAGTCACAATTAATTTTTGTATCTCCTTTTATTTTATCCAAAGTAATACTCCCATAATCATTATTAAGGTCTACACTGTTTGTTATTGGTACCTTTATAGTATAGTTGATTTTCATATTCAAATTATCATTCCAACCGCTGGTCCATTTGTCCCACCAAGAATTATTATCTTTATTAAAAATTGTTTTGGCACTTACTATTTGCGAGGATGCGTCAAATTCCACATCGATAGATTCTAGTTTTTTAATTACTTTTTCTTCATCGTTTCCGCTAACTTTAATACTTATTTGAATGACAATTCGATTTTCATTCCACGAAGTTATATCCAGATTTCCGTAATTATTACTAATTTTTAATAAAGCATTGGCATTAACAGTAAAATCTTTTTTCAATGTCTTTTCTTTCGTATATTTTCCTTTCAAATCTCCATCGCTTGCTAAAACCAGTGTTGGGATTAGCAACAAACATAGTATGTTATAGTATAAGGTTTTCATTGTTTGTTTTTTTAAATTCGTTAATATCATTAATTTTTTGAAGTACCTCTTCTAATAAATTTGCACGTTTTTGAAAGTTCTTGATCATAGCACTAATTACACGTTTATCATTTCCGCTTTGAAAAAGATCTTTTTTTAAGAAATTATAGTCTGCTTCTAATTTTTCTAGTTGATTCATCGCATCTAAGACTAATCCTTTAGTTTCTATAGAAGAAACTTCATTTATTTCTTCAAGTTGTACTTGAATTGCAGAGATGAAAAAGCTTTGTGTTTCTTTCATTTGTGGAGACACGTAAGCTAAATCTATTTCCTGTTTAGGATTAGCAATAAATGCCATTATTGTTATTCCAAATACTATTGCTATAGAGGCAGCTATACTCAAAGGTCTATACCAAGATCTTTTTTTAGGATGTAATTGTACAACTTCTTTTTGTTGCTTTAATTTTTCTAAAAACATTGCTTGATGATCCGTAGAAGGTTCATGAATGTCTAATTTTTCTTTTAAGCCTTCAAATAATTTTTCTATTTCATTATTTTTCATACAAATTGTAATTTTTTACGTAAGCTTTCTTTTGCGCGCGAAATAAGCGTACGACAATTAGAATAGGATATGTTCATAATCTGGCAAATCTCTTCATAATCATATCCTTCTATCAGATGCAAGGATAAAGCTGTGCTATAACTATCTCTAAGTTGCATAAGCGTATTTAATATAGTATCTGCTTTTATAGATATTAAATCTTCATCTGTGACACCATCACTATCTGTAAGAGCATATTCTATAGTTTCTAAAGCCACCTCTTTATGAATATCTTTTTTTTGAGAGGTTGTCAAACTCAGATTAATAACTATCCTTTTTAACCAGGCACCAAATAAAGCATTATCGTCTAACATAGATAATTTAGTAAAAGCAATCAAAAAAGATTCTTGCATGATATCTTCAGCTTCTGTAGTATCTTTTATAATCCTTAATGCCGTATTGTACATCGCTTTATAATAACGATTATAAGTTTCGAGCTGCGCATTTTGATCTTGCTCTCGACATTTTGCAATTAATTGCTCTGTATTTAGTTGGGTTAGTGACAAAAAATAATTTACTTTATCATAAAGATATATAAAGAGATACTTTGTTACAGTTTTCCATTTTTTTTTTAAAAACTTGTGGCACAACAATTGATTTAGATATATAAAATCAATAATAAATACCTTGTTTTATAGAGTATTACAAGCGATTTAATCAGTTAAAATTAATTTAAAAAAGAATATAGTTTTGTTGTAATGACAAAATGACTTTTATATATACATATGGCAAAAACCAAATTTACAACACTTGACAGTTTGTCATTTCAGGGAATAGAAGAAGACGCAGAGTTAATCCCTTTAATGACTCCAGAAGATGAAGAAGAAATAGACAAAGAAGATTTACCTGATGTACTATCAATCTTACCATTAAGAAATACAGTATTGTTTCCGGGTGTAGTAATTCCTATAACGGCAGGAAGAGATAAATCTATTCAACTTCTTAACGATGCAAATAATGGAAGCAAAACCATAGGTGTTGTTTCTCAAAAAGAAGAGAAGATAGAAAACCCTTCTTTCAAAGATATTAATACTGTTGGGGTAGTTGCTCGTATTTTAAGAGTATTAAAAATGCCAGATGGTAATACTACTGTGATTTTGCAAGGAAAAAAACGTTTTTATATAGACGAAGTCGTAGAAGAAGTGCCATACATTAAAGCAAAGGTAAAAGAAGTTCCCGAAGCCAGGCCAGCAAAAGAAAATAAAGAATTTAGTGCTATAATTGATTCTATAAAAGATCTTGCTCTCGAAATAATAAAAGAGAGCCCCACAATCCCGTCTGAAGCCTCTTTTGCAATTAAGAATATTGAAAGTAATTCTTTTTTGATAAATTTTGTGTCTTCTAATTTGAATCTTCCCGTAGAAGAAAAACAAAAACTTTTAGAGGTAAATGACCTTAAAGAAAGAGCATTGGCGACTCTAAAATATATGAATGTCGAGTTTCAGAAATTAGAGCTTAAAAATGATATTCAAAGTAAGGTTCAGCATGATATGAGCCAACAACAACGCGAGTATTTTTTACATCAACAAATGAAAACTATTCAGGAAGAACTGGGAGGGGTTTCTCATGAAGATGAAATAGAAGAAATGCGTGTGCGCAGTAATGATAAAAAGTGGGAAGAAAAAGTAAAAAAGCATTTTGAAAAAGAACTTGCCAAAATGCAACGCATGAACCCGCAGGTAGCAGAATACTCTATACAACGTAATTATCTGGATTTATTTTTGGACTTACCATGGAACGAGTTTAGTACCGATAAATTTGATCTAAAACGTGCTATGAAAGTTTTGGATAGGGATCACTACGGTTTAGACGAAGTAAAACGGCGTATTATAGAATATCTTGCAGTATTAAAATTGCGTAATGATATGAAATCCCCTATATTATGTTTATACGGACCCCCGGGAGTAGGTAAAACATCTTTGGGGAAATCTGTAGCCGAAGCATTAGGAAGAGAATATGTAAGAATATCACTAGGAGGACTTCGTGATGAAGCAGAAATACGAGGGCATAGAAAAACATATATTGGTGCTATGCCGGGTAGAATTATACAAAGCCTTAAAAAAGCAGGTACCAGTAATCCGGTTTTTGTTTTAGATGAAATAGATAAGTTATCGGTTGGTAATCAGGGAGATCCGTCCTCTGCGCTTTTAGAGGTTTTAGACCCTGAACAAAATTCAGAATTTCATGACAACTTCCTGGAAATGGGATTTGATCTATCCAAAGTAATGTTTATTGCTACATCTAATAGCTTAGGAACAATACAACCAGCGCTTCGGGATCGTATGGAGATCATTAATGTGACCGGATATACTATTGAAGAAAAAGTAGAAATAGCAAAACAACATCTGTTGCCAAAACAATTACAAGAGCACGGATTGGATAAATCGCATATCAAAATAGGAAAAACACAATTAGAAAAAATAATTGAAGGCTACACCAGAGAGTCCGGAGTAAGAGGTCTTGAAAAGCAAATTGCTAAAATGGTTCGGTATGCAGCCAAAAATATAGCGATGGAGGAGGAGTATAATATAAAGATTAGTAATGAGGATATTGTAGAGGTTTTGGGGGCACCAAAATTAGAACGGGATAAGTATGAAAATAATGATGTGGCGGGGGTAGTAACCGGGTTAGCCTGGACAAGTGTAGGAGGAGATATATTGTTTATAGAATCTATCCTGTCCAAAGGAAAAGGAAACCTAACCATTACAGGAAACCTGGGTAAAGTAATGAAAGAATCTGCTACTATTGCAATGGAATATATTAAGGCAAATGCTGTAGATTTAGGGATCAACCCAGATATTTTTGATAATTATAATGTACATATACATGTTCCTGAAGGGGCAACACCAAAAGACGGACCTAGTGCAGGAGTAACAATGCTTACTTCGCTAGTGTCTTTATTCACACAACGCAAAGTGAAGAAAAGCCTTGCAATGACAGGAGAAATCACTTTAAGAGGAAAAGTATTACCAGTTGGCGGAATTAAAGAAAAAATCCTTGCCGCAAAGAGAGCGTATATTAAAGAAATTTTACTTTGTGAAGATAATAAACGAGATATTAATGAGATCAAAGCCGATTATCTAAAAGGACTTACATTTCATTATGTTAAAGATATGAGCGATGTTCTTAAATTAGCTTTAACAGACACTAAAGTTAAAAATGCTAAAAAATTGTAAATAGATTAAAGCATGAAACTACAAAGAAGTTTTTCTGTAAAAATATAAAAGACTTATTTTTTACAGAAAAACTTCTTTTTTAGGAAAAATTGCTTTCTTTTTGTACAAGAACATTGGTATATAAATTCAGGTTTTTTAAGACAATCTCGCTACCTTTAACAACCGTTTTTAATGGTTGATCGCCAAGATAAACAGGTAGTTCTGTGCTTCTGGACAATCTTTCATCAAGCCCTCTTAACAATGACCCCCCGCCGGTTAAGAAAATACCAGAATTATATATGTCTGCAGAAATTTCAGGAGGAATTTCTGAAAGAGTTTCAAGAATGGAATTTTCTATTTGAGCAATAGATTTATCTAAACTTTTTTTAATTTCAGTATAGGATAACTGAATTTGTTTAGGCTTTCCTGTAAGAAGATCTCTTCCTTCAGCATACATATTTTCTGGAGGCGATTCTAATTTATCTACGGCAGCCCCAATTTTTATTTTTATTTTTTCGGCCATGGATTCCCCTATATGAAGATTGTGTGATTCTCGTACGTAATGAATAATATCCTCATTAAATACATTACCTGCTATTTTTACAGATTGCCCGCTTATTATTCTGCCCAAAGATATCACCGCAATTTCTGTAGTTCCACCACCAATATCTATAACCATATTTCCTTTTGGCTTTAATATATCTATTCCGCCACCAATAGCAGCAGCAATAGGTTCGTGAATTAAAAATATTTTTTTTGCATTCAGGCGTTTTGCAGACTCTTTTACAGCTCTCATTTCTACTTCGGTACTACCACAAGGAATAGATATTATCATATTGTACGACGAGGAAAATATAGTAGAGTTAAAAACAGATAACCCTTTGATAAAAGTAGCTAACATTTTTTCTGCAGCATCAAAATTAGAAATAACACCATTTTTGAAAGGAGAGATCGTCTTTATATTTTTATTGATTTTTCCACGCATCATACCAGCTTCTTTACCTACGGCAATAATTTTTCCAGTAATTTGATGTATGCTAATTATGGATGGATTGTCTATTACTATTTTTCCTTTATAAGTAATAAGCGTGTTTGAAGTGCCTAGATCTATTGCAATTTTTTCGTTTAAAAAATCAAAAAAACCCATAACTGCTTGTTTTGGTTAGTAAAAATGATTCAAGGTGTGTGAGTAGTTTATTACCATGCAATAGAATAGGGGTTTAAAGGTAAATAACTCGGTTTAATTGTAATTATTGTATTTTTGAAGCTTTATACTAGTATTATTTTATTTTGCATATAAGCAGTATACATAGATTTGTTGTATTTTATTTTTTGACTGCCTTAGATATTCCGGATCTTTACTCTATTTTTGCCTTTTGATAAACATGCTAGCATTTTAAAATTTGGAAGAAAAAAAGATTATTATAGCCATTGACGGGCACTCTTCAACAGGAAAAAGTACAGTAGCAAAACAACTGGCTAAAGCATTAGGGTATATTTATGTAGATACCGGGGCAATGTATAGAGCAGTTTCGTTGTACGCTATGAGAAAAGGATATATAAATGAATCTTATTTTGATCAAGAAGCATTAGAAAAAAGCCTTTCAGATATTAATATTGAATTTGCTATTAATTCTAAAACAGGATTGGCCGAAGTTTTACTTAATGGTGAAATTGTTGAACAAGAAATAAGATCTTTAAAAGTATCTAAACATGTTAGTAAGATAGCTGCGGTTTCTATGGTTAGAAGAAAACTGGTAGAGCAACAAAAAAAAATGGGTGTCAAAAAAGGTATTGTCATGGATGGCAGAGATATAGGTACTGTTGTTTTTCCGGATGCAGAGTTGAAGTTATTTATGACGGCTACTGCCAAGGATCGAGCTGAACGAAGATATACAGAGCTCAAAGAAAGAGGCGAAAATGTAACATACGAAGACGTTTTGAAAAACGTAGTGAACAGAGATCATATTGATAGTACAAGAAAAGATTCTCCTCTTAGAAAAGCAGAGGATGCAATCAAAATTGATAATTCAAACCTTACTTTGGAAGAACAGTTTGAACAAATTTTAAACTTGGCAAAAAAGGCAATAAAAATCGGTTAATTGCATAAAAACCAAAGAATCAGATATTACTCTCTATAAAATTTACAAGTTTTTTAGATTGATATGTTTTCATGTTTTCCTTTACCCATTCAATTAATTCAATATAAGTATCTTCATTTCTTAAAATCAAAACACGATTTAATCGAAAAACATGATCAGAAACTTGTTTATGTCTTGGAATAGTTGAATCACGAACAGAATAAAATGGTTTGTTTACTACAATTTCATAGTTTTTTCCATCGTTCATTATAATATTATCTTTACGCTCATATATAATTTTTGTCTTGGACAAGGATTGAGCATAGTTGTGTGAGGATAAAAAAAGAAAAATTAGTAGTAGTATTTTTTTCATAGAAATTATAGTGTAACTTGGATAGTATAAAAATACGTTAAAACCATAATCTATTAATGGTTTTTTGTTAAAGCCAACTTATTTTTTCGATTAAAAACAAGATTTCACGATTATCTGGTAATAGGTAATGCCAAATGTATTTTGGATTTGCTATAAAAAAATCGACCACTTTTTGAATATTCAAGGCAAAAAGCTTGCCCATACTTGATCAGGTATCAAGTATAGCACTTTTGCAGAACTAAACCAAAGTATAGTTACAATTATATTTTTTAACGAAGAACAGATGAAAAAGAAATAATTTATTAGAGCTATTTCAAAGTGTAAATTGTATAACAAAGCAAAGAGGTCTTAAAAGTAAATTCTATCAAAATTTAGTTGAATTATTATTAATGGTTTCTATTTTTTTGGCGAAGGCTTCTTTTATAACTATTTTTTTGAAAAATTTACTATAAAAAAGAGAAGGTGTTTGATTTTCACCCTCTCTTTGTTATCAAATTTTCACCAAGATTCAAATCATTAATTAATAATTAATTTGTTGATTGATGTTTTGGTGTCTACTTTTAATTTAACCAGATAAGTTCCTTTAGCAAGATTACCAGGGTTAAAAGATTTATTTTTAATATTATCCTTTTTATAGACACTTCTTCCAAACAGATCATAAATAATTATAGAAATACTATCTGAAGGGGCTGTGACCCTAAGCAGGGTATTAGAACCATTAACAGGATTTGGGTATATAGATATTAAAGATGCCCGTGTAGTACTAAAGCTATCTACAACAGCATCCCGCGCACTATTACCAATAGTAAATTTAGTAGCTTCCGAGTTTCCAAAAGATCCGCCAGAGGCAAGAGAAGTACTACCAGAAGTTAAGGCATAAGATCCATTACCTTGTTGGCAGCAAATACCATCTCCATAGCTATCTTTAATTGTAAATGTATAGGTGCCGGCACTTAAGCATTCTGTAAGGTTAATAGTAGAACCATCTGCTTGAGAAGCGTAGGTTCCCCCAGAGGCAACCACTTGATTGTTGCTGTTTGTGATTTCCCAACTTGTCTCTTCTGGATAATTATCAAAAGTAATAGATAAATTTACATCTGTACAAGCAGGAGGGTTTACAGTTCCAGTAGTTAAACTAATGTCATCAATAGCCATATCTCCACTCCAGGATGCGCTGGTAATACCATTAAATCGTAAAGTAAGAGATGCACCTGTATAAGCAGCTAAATCTACTGTGGCAGACACCCATGAGTTTCCTTGATTACCAGATTTTGTCCAAAGCGATGTCCAGTTAGCTCCATTATCGGTACTTGCTTCTAAGGTTAGTGTTCCCATACTAGTTCCATACATGTGATACTGGAAAGAGAAAGATGCTTGTGGTGCAGTAGTAAGGTCTATACAAGGAGAATTTAATATTGCTCTTTTGTTTGGAAACCCAGATCCGTTTCCAGAAGCTTCGATATAGGCATAATAAGTACCTTGAGCAGCACTGGATGGTCCTGTGTTATTTGAAGGAGTTCCATTGGATTTTAAAGTCCAGTTAATATCATC
Source organism: Aquimarina sp. (assembly GCF_977115655.1). Lineage (NCBI taxonomy): Bacteria > Pseudomonadati > Bacteroidota > Flavobacteriia > Flavobacteriales > Flavobacteriaceae > Aquimarina > Aquimarina sp. The sequence continues at coordinate 88,789 of NZ_CDSBKO010000009.1, read as the reverse complement.
ATTAGTTGCTTGTGTCCATGCACCCAATGTGTTTTCTAATCCTTCTTTATATGGGAAAGAACTAATCCCTCCAGAGCACCCTCCACCAGTATTTCCTGGCAGAGTAGTAGCACTGGCAGTATTACTGAAACCAGATTGGTTTCCAGCAGCATCTTTGGCTTTTACTCTAAAAGTATATGCGGTATCTGGAGATAACCCTGTTGCCTGATAAGTAGTTGTTGTTACAGAACCAATAACAGTATTTCCTTGATAAACATCATACCCGCTAACACCAATATTATCTGTTGCAGCACTCCAAGAAAGATCAATAGTGTTTTTTGTTACGTTAGATGTAGTGAGATTAGCAGGAGTAGAAGGAGCTTGTGTATCTGTTCCGCCTCCGCCAGTGATTTCAAAATTGGTATTAGAGATATCAAAGAATATATTTCCCGATCCTTTTACCATAATTCTGTTTTGTGTTCCTTGAGAATTTGGTACTGTTATGCTATGAGAACCATCATTAGGTACTGCCGTAGCGATAGTAACAGGATATGTATTTCCTCCGTCTGTAGATAATAAAATATCTACGTTGGTTGCATTAATTCCGTTTCCTGTTGTACCGGCAACATCCCAGGTTACAGTTTGTGTAGAACCTGCAGGCCAGCTAACGTTGGTATTGGGCGAATTAACTATAAAAGGACCGGCAGAAGCTGTAACATTAACTTTCATGTTATCGCTATTGTTTGCACCACCACCAGCTTTATTATCTCTTACAGTTAACCTAAAGTTTAATGCTCTTGTTACATTAGGAACAGCCTCCCATCTCCATGAAGTAGCCCCTGTTTTAATAGTCTCTAATCTAGGAAAGTACCTTTGATTTGATGCAGTAGGGGTATAAGATCTAAAGGCAACCCCAGAAGTAGCTGTAGTACTGGGTATTGTTCCAACACGACGATCAGTTTGTTCCCAGCAATAGGTTAACGCATCTCCGCTGTTAGCATCTGTGCCTTGACCTGTTAATACAAATGGAGTCCCTTTGGGAATAGTATAATCTGCACCCGCATTTGCGGTTGGTATTGCATTACCAGTATTTGTATTTGTTTGACAACTAGTTGATTTTACATAATTTGTAATCTGCTCGATTGTTACTGCATGAAAATAGGGATCACTATTTGGCTGCACATCTGTTTGTTGGTCCGGGGGGGTATTATGATCGTCTGTAATCCCGGCATACCCCATAATAGTGGTTCCACTTCCAGGTTCTACTTGAATATTGCTATCGGCATCACTTTTATATGTAAAAGTATGATTCCCTCCAAATTGATGCCCCATTTCATGCGCTACATAATCTACATCATAAATATCCCCTTGTGGAGTGTTTCTGGAAGAAAATCCGCTTCCTTTTTTATTATTAACACATACACATCCTATACACCCGGCATTACCGTTTTTGGGAGCAAGAACAAATACGTGACCAATATCATAATTAGATTCTCCAATAACACTTGTTAATGTAGATTGTAGTTGACTGTTATAGCTGCCAGTGTAAGGATCTGTATTGGCATTAGTGTATACTACTGCGTCATTATTGGCAATTAAAACCATGGTTACTCCAAAATCAGTTTCATAAATGCCATTAACACGGGTCATGGTAGCATTAATAGCAGCCATGGCTCCTGCTTTTGTCCCTCCATGAAATTGGGTATACTCCCCTGTAGTAGAAACAGCTAATCTATACGATCTTAAAACTCCGTCATCTGCATTTTTTTGAGTAGCAGAATGGGTGTCTGAAAAATTAGGAGTTTTTTCATCTACAGAGCAGTTTATTCTATCTGCAACCCCTGATCTTTGATCTCTGGAGTATATCGTATAAACAGATTCACTTTTAGTATACGGTTCTATAAATACAGCTTTAGAAATTCCGGATATACGTATACTTTGTAATCCAGAAGGAGAAATACTAAATCTAATAGTAGCACTAGGATCTTCTATTCCTTGTCCGGCATAAGATTTGATATTAGGATATTTTGCAGCTAAATCCGGATGCATCACAGGAGCTTCAAATACCGTAAAAGATTCCATATTCCCTTCAGCATTCGGGAAATTCATAATAGTAGCAGATCTAGATGATTTTCCTCTTAAAGGGGTATTACTAAGCGCTGTTTTCATAGCTTGAATATCCAGTGTAAAGAGATTTTTGTTTGGTAGATCTTTTTTTGTCTCGATGATATTAAGACTTTTTGCAGAACTGGTTTTTTGCCAAGGATTATTGCCTTGACCAAAAACATAGCTTATTATAAATAAGCTCACGAATAAAGATAATCGTGTTTTCATGTGTAATTGAGTTTGAGTTAGGGGATAAAAGTAGAGATATACTCTAAAATTTCACTTAAATATTGATGATTTAACACAAAAAACGATTTTTTAATGGTTTTTACGTAAAATAACACTGGTTTAGTTGTACATTTTTAAATTTTTATTATAATGAAGAAGTCGGATTTTAGGCGGGCTAATATTTTTTTTGACTATAAATTATAAAAAGTAGAATAAGATTAATATCCCAAAGTATACTCACTGGGTAGATTGCTTTTTAAAACAAATTTTGTTTTCTGGTTAATCCTATGGTATTTGGTAACTTAATACAAATTAAAAAGACCGCTTTAAAAAAGCGGTCTTTTTAATTTGTATTGATATATCTGTTAATTTATAGATTGGGTATAATAAGCTCCTGATCGGGATGAATAACATCAGGGTTTTTTAAGATATTTTTATTTGCTTCAAAAATTTCTTTGTATTTCATAGGATCCCCATAATAGTGCTTGGCAATTTTACTTAAAGATTCTCCACCTTTTACAGTATGTCTATGATATACAGAAGTGTCTGAAACTTTTATATCAGCCATAATATCAGATGGGTTATCTCCTCCTATTTCTTTTATTTCGTCCCAAAGTAGATTTTTTTCATATTGTGTGTTGGCTACACCTTTAATCTTAAGAGTTCCATTTTCTTCTGAAACGTCTCCATCTTGTATATTTAGTTTTTGCCCTAAATCAAGAACACTTTGATATTTTGCTTTTATCATAACTAAGTTTGATTTTAAATTATTAATTAGCTTTACCCAAATATAGCAAATTATAGAATGTTGTTCACATAATTTTGGGATTAAAAAACAGGGCATCATCGTTGAAATACATATTTTATCTATATTCGGCGGATAAAAAAATACAATCTATGTTTCGTAAACGATTTTATTATATTATTAAATTACAATATTTGGGTTTTCGTTATCACGGTTGGCAAAAACAGCCTACAGTCAATACATTACAGCGAATGGTAGAGAGAACGATAGCGTATGTTTTGGGGCATAAAAATTTTAAGGTTTTAGCTACAGGCAGAACAGATGCAAAGGTTTCTGCAAATCAAACATATATTGAACTATTTGTAGATCAAGACCCTATCGATACAGAATTTTTTTTTTCAGATTTCAATCAAAATCTTCCGCAAGATATCAGAGCCTTGGAAATAGAAGAAACCAATGAAAACTTTAATATTATTCAATCTTCAAAAATTAAGGAATATGTATATTTATTTTCTTTCGGAGAAAAATTTCATCCGTTTTGTGCTCCGTTTATGTATAACATTGCAGAAGATATTGATATTTTGATAATGCAACAAGCTGCAAAATTATTTGAAGGAAAACACAATTTTAGATCGTATTGTCATCGCCCCTCAGAAAAAACTATTCTGGAAGGCGAAATAATACATTGCGAGATTAAAAAAAACAGAAAATATACCGCTAATTTTTTTCCAAAAGATAGCTATCTTTTGCAAGTAAAAGGAAAAGGATTTAAAAGAAATCAAATTAGGCTAATGATGGGAGTATTGCTGGATTTAGGAAAAGGAAAAATTGATATTGATTTTATAAAAAAAACTCTGGATCCAAATGCTGAAGAGATTGTTTTAGAGCATATTGTACCAGGTTCTGGTTTGATATTAAATAGTGTAGAATTTGAATAAACCAATATTTTATATTTTGAAGGTAATATCAACAAATACAGGAGAGCCAAAAACCGTGCTTTGGAAAGGAAAAGAAATAAAGACAGGCATTTATAAATACCCTGTGGATTTGCCAATATATTTGGGTAAGGAAGATGTAAAAAATGATCATGTTATAGATAGGAGGTATCATGGCGGATCAAACAAAGCTTGTTATCTGTACGCAGCAGATCATTATAGCTACTGGAAGGCTAAATACCCGAATTTGGAATGGAATTATGGAATGTTTGGAGAAAACATAACGGTAAAAGGCTTTGATGAAAAAAATATCAAAATAGGTTCGGTATACAGATTGGGTAGCGCAATTATTCAAATCTCCAGAACAAGACAACCTTGTTTTAAACTGGGTATTCGTTTTGGAGATCAAGCTATGGTAAAACAATTTATAGATTCCTTGCGCTCGGGAGTTTATCTTAGGGTCATAGAACCAGGAAATGTTTCTGTAGGAGATACATTTGTTTTAGAAAAGGAACATAAGGACGGAATAACAATAACAGAATTAAATATTTTACGATTTCATTATAACAAAGAGCATGAGGATCTAATAAAAAAAGCACTTTTAGATCCTTTAATTACAGAGGAAGATAAAAAATATTTCAGAAAAAGGATTTAATACTTTACAGAATATGTCTGATAAAATAATACTATATAGTGCAGATAAAAAATCTGTAATTACTATCGATAAAGGAGAATTGGTAAGTTATCAAGTAAATAATATAGAGATATTACATCAAAAAGGGGATCCGGGATGGGGAAATACAGAAATAGAGATGTTTCCTATAATTGGGGCTACAAAAGAGAATAATTTTTTAATTAAAACTCCTAAAAAAGAAGCAAGACTAGATCAACACGGGATTTTAAGAACCTTATTGTACAGTACCAACACCGTAGAGAATAATAAGGTTAGTTATAGCAAAAATTATATAGCAAATACACAGGTTAGTAATCCTAAATTTCCAGACAAGTCTACACAAGAGTTTTTAGATTGGCCTTATGATTTTCAGTTTATCAAAACTTTTGAGCTTACCGATGAGTCTCTGAAAATTTATTTTGAAATACAATCAGAAAAAGATATGCCGTTTATGCTAGGTTTTCATCCGGCATTTAAAATTTATGACCCCAAAATGGTTTTAAAATCAGAAAATCAGGAAATAGGCCTAAAAGATATTTTGCAAGCCGGGGCACCGGCCCTTTTGATAAAAGACGGTAAAGAGGTTACTATACAAAACAATGGAAACTTAAAAGTAGCTATAAAAACAAAAGGCTTTAAACACATAATGCTTTGGACAGAGGTTAGCAATATGGTTTGTATAGAGCCTGTTACATTTTATCCATCGGGTGTTTCTGCAAATAAATTGCATACAGGATTTGATTATAGTTCTGGATTAGAGCGTTTTGAAGTAACTATTTTTGCTCAATCCTCCTTAAAATAAATGAGACATAGATTATTATTGTTTTATACTGGCACACAATTAATTTAAAAAAAATAAGTTACTATTAGATTGATTATTAAAAAGATGAGATTTTGCTAACGCCCCAAAATTGTATTAACAGAGGTTTTTTCTCAATAATATAGTTAATTGACTGATCTTGTATTACAATTGTGTGATATTTTGCTATACAGGTTTTAAAAGAAACAATGGTAACCAGATATTTTGAAAAGGTGTGCATACATATTAATTCTTATTTATTTTGTCTTTCTATCTTGTAGTAATGATGACGGTTTATTGAATGAAGATTATATTCGGGGTATACGCTTAACTAATAATTATACAGAAGCGTCTAAAGACTATAAGTTTTTTAGATATATTTTTGATGAGGAGTATACTTTTGCCAATAAATCTGACAATAAGACACTTTTGAATCCAGAAAAAAATGAAGATGCCGGCAAACAAGATAATGATATAAAAGATCTTGAAAAGAGGCAGAAAGCGATTATTAAAAAAAATGATTCTATAGAAATTAAATACAGGAGATATCATTTTATAGGATTGCCAAAAGAGGTGACGTATCAAATAACAACCTTACCCAAAAAAGAAGGCTTTGAAAGACTACTTAAACAACAGGAACCAATCTTATATCCATTAAAGGAAACACTAATAAAGGCAGAAGATATTGGTGGTACCATGTATAAAGATGCTGCTGTAGATTACCTTTTACAAATGGATAACCATTTAAAGTTTATAGAGTTTTATAATGAAAGGTTATACGATGCTTATTTAAAGTTAGTAGCAGAAGCAAAACAATTAGATCGCTCTGTAGAGGAGGAATATATTACTATGTATGGAAAAATAAATAGTAGTAAAGTTAAAGATCCTATTGATGAAGAAAAATTAATAGTTTTAGAAAAAAAATATGCATCACACAAAGAATTATTAAATACTCTTTTACAATGGAACCTACAACTAGAAGATTTTCGAAACTCTACTAACGATTTTAAAATATTAAAAGATAGTAATATTGCAGAGGCTTTTAAAATGTATCAAAATAACGTTCCAAAAAAAGAAGTAATTCATTTTTTAGAAATAAAACTGGCAGATGTATTTCATAATACCCTTACCACAGCATATTAAAACTTTTGATTAAGAGTCTTCTTTTTCTAATATGGTTAATGCCAATCTGATAGTGTTGTAATCCAAAGTTTCCTCAAAATACTCAAAATAGGATTTTAGAGTATCCGGGTCATCTAGTTCTATTTTTGCCTTTTTTACAGAATTTATATCTTCTATAGTTACAAATTGTTTTAAGTCTATATTTTCTCCGCTATCATGAAGTTTCATAATATGCGCAAAGATTGTAGACTCTGCCAATTTGCGTTGTGCGGCTATTTCTGAAACAGAGAGTCCTTGTTGATATAAAGCCAAGGTTTCTTTATGGGTATTTCCTTTATTGGTACTAGCTTTTCTTTTTTTCTTTGTTTTTTCAGCCGAAAAATCAATAATAGCTTTAATGAACTGATATCCATAATTTTGCATCTTTTGCCTCCCTACACCGCTGATTTGCATAAATTCGGCATCGCTCATTGGTCTGTATTTTTCCATTTCTTTTAAAGTAGCATCACTAAAAATTTGGTATGCGGGGATATCTGCTTCTTTTGCAAGTTCTAATCGTAATTGCCTTAGTTTTTCAAAAAGAGTAGGGGCGGCACCTTTGTCTGTTTGCTCTATAGCAGCTTGCTTTATCTTTTCAAATTCCTGTAGGTGGGCAAGGCTTACTTTTTCACCATCAAATAATATTTTTTTAGAAAGTGCAGTTAGTTTTAATTTATTGTTTTGATGAAAAGCAATTTCCAAATATCCTTGATTGATCAATTGTATGATATATTGTTGCCAATCTTTCCAAGATATATCATTTCCGATACCAAAGGTCTTAATATTTTGGTATCCTTTATCCTGTATAGCTGCATTTTGTGCACCGCGTAAAATATCGATAACCGTACCCATGGGTTCTTGTTCTTTGGTTCTGGCTACTGTAGACAGTGCTTTTTGGGCAATGATGGTGCCATCTATAAATAATGGAGGGTTTTTACATACATCACAGTTACCACAATCTTTTTCTATTAGTTCTCCAAAATAGCTAAGCAATATTTTTCTTCGGCAACTTAATGAATCTGCATATTGCTTCATACGATCCAGTTTTGCTAATTGTACCTCTTGGTTACCAGATGTATTAGCAAATTTTTGTAACTGCACTACATCTGCATAGCTATGAAACAGGAGGGTAGAGGATGGTAACCCATCCCTGCCGGCACGACCAATTTCCTGATAATATCCTTCTATATTTTTGGGTAGGTTATAATGTATAACCCAACGAACGTTAGATTTGTCGATACCCATTCCAAAAGCTATAGTAGCACAAACAATTTGAACGGTATCATTAATAAAGCCTTCTTGTACCAGAGATCTTTTGTGATGATCTACCCCGGCATGATAAGCTTCGGCATTAAACCCTTCACTTTTTAATTTTTCAACCAGCATTTCGGTTGTTTTTCTGCTTAGGCAGTAGATAATACCACAATCATTGGGTTTATCTTTTAAAAAATCTATTATTTGCTCAATTCTTTTATTACCAGGGCGTACTTCCAGACTTAGGTTTGCCCTATCAAAAGATGCAAGGTGTTGTTTGGCATCTGTAATATTTAATTGGTCACAAATATCTTGTCGTGTAGCTTTATCCGCAGTTGCCGTTAATGCTATAACAGGGGTTTTGGGAAACCGTTTTTTTAGATATCCCAATTGCGTATATGCAGGTCTGAAATCATGTCCCCATGAGGAAATGCAATGAGCTTCATCTATCGCTATCAAACTAATTTCTACTTGAGAAAATACTGCGTCCAAAAACGAAAGGCTTTCTGGTGCAATATATAAGAGTTTGATCTCTTTGCCGGATAGTTTTGTATAAATATCTTGCTGTTGGCTTTCTGTTTGGCTACTATTGATAAAAGAAGCAGCAATACCATTGGCCCGTAAGCCATCTACCTGATCTTTCATTAATGCAATTAACGGAGAAATTACCAATGTTACTCCGGGCAATAACAAAGCAGGTAGTTGAAAACATATAGATTTTCCTCCTCCTGTAGGCATTATTACTAAATTATCGTTTCCTGAAAATACAGAATCGATTATTTTTTTTTGTAATGGGCGAAAGCTATCGTACCCAAAATATTCTTTTAAAGTAGATAAAAGTTGTTGTGGTTCTGGCATAGGTGCAAAGAAAAGAAAATAGCCTGTTAAAATAAATTTTTATCCCAATAAGGTTATATGTATTTGCTTTTTATTGGTTGGCTGTTGATGTAATATCACATTTGCTTTATTTTTTTATTGCAGTGACCTGTATTTCTATTTTCATTTTTGGGTCTGCCAATCCGGCAGAAAACATAGTAGCAGATGGTCTTACTTCTCCAAAATAATTACGAAGAGTAGGCCAGCATTTTTCAAAATCAGAAGCATTGGGCAAAATGTAAGTAACCCTTACTACATCTTCTATTTTTGAGCCGGATTTTTCTAATGCCGAGACTATATTTTTCATGCATTGTTCTGTTTGGGAAACCACATCATTTTCAATAGTCATTGTATCATAGTTATATCCTGTTGTTCCCGAAACAAAAACCCAGTCACCATCAACAACAGCTCTTGAATATCCTATTTCTTTTTCAAAACTTGAACCCGAACTTATTAATTTTCTATTCATAAATATTTTTATATCATTAAAGGACTGGTATTACTTTTTTACGATATAAAAATAGCAGTTTATATACTTAATTTAAACTGCTATCTTGTTTATCTGTCAAAATTTCTTTACTTACTCTACATGTGTAAATATTTTATTTACAATTTTCCATTCATTATTGATATTAAAAAGAGATAAATAATCATAATAATTATATCCCAACATAGGTACGTGTAATTTTGCCAAAGCAATTTTACCCATAATGTCTATCCCTATAGTTTTCATTTTCAAAGTTTCGCCTAAATCTTTAGGGCTTTGCCTGTTTTTTACTGTATAAAGATATTCTTTTATACTTTTTAAATAATCAACCTCTTTTATGTCTCCATAGATATGTGCGTTTTCATGAAAACAGGCTTCAAGTTTGGCTATGTCCCCATAATAAATTCCTTCAAAGTAATTATGGATCAGATCTTCTATTTCTTTTATATATTTTGTATACATTTTTTTTTAGATAGCATGTCCAATAGTATGTCCGCCTGCTACATTAATAGTTTCTCCTGTTACAAAATTAGAAGTTGCCAAATAATACGCTGCTTCTGCAATTTCGTTAGCCTCTCCAATTCTGTTTAATAAATGCAAACTTGCTAAACTATCGGCGTTTTCAATTCCAATTTTACTTTGTAACGGACTTCTTATTATTCCGGGCGCAATGGTATTGACTTTTATATTGTTTTTGCCAAATTCTGCGGCCAATTGTCTGGTTAAAGAATGTATTGCCCCTTTACTTGTTAAAGGAGCCGTTGCCGGAAATCCATCAATTGCATGGTCTACTAAAACTGTTCCTATATTTATTATAGCCCCGTTTTTTTGTTTTATCATTTGAGGGACAACAGCTTGAGAAGTAAAAAAAGTTCCTTTTAGATTTACATTCCAGTAAAGGTCCAAATCTTTTTCTTTAACTTCCAAAAATGGTTTTGGAGAAAATACCCCTGCATTATTGATTAAAACATCTACAGAGTTAAATTTTTTTAAGGCCAGATGAACAAGTTTTTTACCTGTTTCTTGCTTACTGATATCCCCTGCCAAATAAACTGCATTTGCAGGAGAGCCTAATTCTTGGTATGCCTTTTTTAAATTATCTTCATTAGAAGAGTTCATTACAACATTACTTTCTCGTGTAATAAAATACTTTGCAATTTCTTTACCAATTCCGGCAGATGCACCAGTAATGATTATAGTTTTATTTTTCATTTTCCTTAGTTTTAGTTCCTAAATATTGCATCCCGTTGATCCCCCAGTTTTCGATTGGTATTTCTTCGATAACCACATGAGTTGTTTTTGGGTTTTTGTTAAGTATATCAACTATTAGTTGTGTTACACCTTTTATTAATTGATATTTTTGCTCTTTTGTTACCTGTTCATCAGTAACTTTAATATTAATGTATGGCATTTTTTTAATTTTAAATTGTCATACAAAGATGCCATGCAATTAAATAATGAGGAAGGAGGTTTATCACTTCTTTAAAGTGATATATATCACTTTGATCGATGGATAGAAAAAATAAACCTACGAATTAAGCCTGCTAAGTGTTTCTCTGGAAACTCCTAAATAAGCGGCAATCATTTTTTTGGGAACACGTTGAAAAAGCTTAGGATATTGTTCGAGGAGTAAGTTATACTGTTCTTTGGTAGAGTTTTTTAATAAAGATAAAATTCTGTTTTGAAGTGCAATTCTGCCAATTTTACTTTTTTTTGCCCAAAAGCGCTCCATTTTATGCATTTCAGAGGTTAGTTTCTCCCTGTTTTCAAAAGTTATATATAACAATTCACTATCCTCAATACAATCTATGAAAGTTTTGGATCTGGTTTGTTTTACAAAAGATTCATAATCTGTAATCCACCAATTTTCCATTCCAAATTGAAGGATATGTTCTTTGCCTGCTTTGTCAATAAAATAACTTTTTAAACAACCTTTTAGCACCCAAAATTCTTTATTTACAAATTCTCCTTCCTGGACTATATATTGATGCTTGCGTTTTTTTATTTCTCCAAAATGACTCAAAATAAAATCAAACTCTTTATCGGTAAGATCTATTAGTTCTTCAATATGTTGTCGTAATGGGTGTTTCATTTTTATTTTTTGTATTGGCAATAATTAGTATGGGCAACAAAAGCAGAAGGTAGTAATGCCATTTTAACTTTGAAACAGCACTAAATACATTATTTCTTTTCTACCTGTTCTTTATTAAAAAACTTAATGGCAGATCAATCCTGGTACAAGCTTTTGCCTTGAATACTTAAAAAATATATTTAATTTGTATATGTGCAATTTTAAAACTAAAATGGTATAAAGCCTCAAAGCTTACTTCGAAAATAAAAAAATATTTTCAGAAAATACCTTCCATAACCTTACTTGTATCAATTACCTTTCGAATTTACTGTAATAGAACATTTTTTTCCATTTCTCCCTTCCATGAATAAAAAAACAGCTCATTTTTTTTAAATGATAAAATCAGCAACCCCGATGCAAGCTCACAGAAACTATACCCTGTATGGTGGATTAAACCCGGATTGTACAACTAATCTATTGTAAATATAGCCGTTACACTTGTTTGTTTTAATTTAACCATAGCCCTTTGATAAATTCAGGGTAAATTGCTATGCTAAAACTAAGAAAATCATTGTATAGCTAAATCAACATAAAATAACATTAATCTTTCTAGTAAAAAATCGAATTTCTACGTTAAAAATACTCGTCATAGCTTTGCTATGACTGCGTTTTTTGCCTTGAACTTCGATTTTTTCCTTTATAAATCTTTTATGCCATTTCATATTAATTTAGCTATATTTGTGGTATCTCAAAGTCTCATCACAAAGTTCTGTTGCATAATCCTGGAAATGTCATTAAGTTAAGCTATATCTTTTTGAAGATTAAATATCGGTAAAAGCAAAATACCCCTTTATTTCCATCATGGATTCCAGTTCCGTTCTTCAACGGGATGACAAATTACCGGAATGACAAGTAGAAAGTATTGTGTTTTGGTTATTCTGTCATTCTGGCGTAGGTAGGAATCCATTATTAACAAACTTTAAATCAATAGTTTAAATTCTTAACTTAATGACATTGATAATTCGGGTAAAAGTATAGTTGGTATGAGAGTTATAAAATTGAGTTAAACTCTGAGAAGAAAATCAGATTTTAGTATTTTTAGGAGCAAAGAAAACCTTTATGAGTACTATACCACAAACTGTATTTGAGTTTTTGACAGAATTAAAAAATAATAACCATCGGGATTGGATGGATGCAAACAGAAAGATTTATCAGGATAATGAAAAACTGTTAAAATCTTTTTATACATCTGTTGTAGAGCGATTGAATGAAAAAGATGAGATCGAAAAAACAAAAATATTCAGGATTAACAGGGATATTCGTTTTAGTAAAGATAAAACCCCTTATAATGTGCATCGTAGTGTGAGTTTTAGCAGGGCAGGAGCACATCGAAGAGGGGGATATTATTTACGCCTTGAACCAGGAAATTCTCTTGTTGCTGGTGGTTTTTTTAGTCCCGAAGCTGCAGATTTACTTCGCCTTAGAAAAGAATTTGAAATGGACGATCAGGAAATTCGTGAAATATTAAATACCCCCGATTTTAACAAAGCTTTTGGTGGTTTTAATACCGAATACCAAGTAAAAACAGCTCCAAAAGGATTTAGTAAAGATCATCCTGCCATAGATTTAATTAAAAACAAATCATTTTTTGTGCAACATGGTTTTACAGATAAAGAAGTATTTGCAAGTGATTTTTTAGATAAAGTAATATATCATTTTGAATTATTAAGACCGTTTTTTGATTATATGAGCGATGTATTGACCACAGATCTTAATGGGGTATCTTTGATAGAGTAGAGAGAAAAAAGCGTGGTATACAAAAGTAAAAGGGCTTTCTGTTATTGCTAAATTAATATGAAATGGCATAAAAGATTTATAAAGGAAAAAATCGAAGTTCAAGGCAAAAAACGCAGTCATAGCAGAGCTATGACGAGTATTTTTAACGTAGAAATTCGATTTTTTACTAGAAAGATTACTGTTATTTTATGTTGATTTAGATATAGTATTGCTTAGGAGCGTTTTTTTATGTTACTACGAGTTTCTTTTTTTAGTATTTGTATAGGTATATCCACAAAGTAAGATAGGGCAGAATAATTTCCTGCTTTTTTGATTTAAAAATTTAATAACTGTTCTTTAGTTTATGAAACTAATACATACATCTATTATTAGTGTATTCTTCCTTTTGTTTTTTTCTACAACTATTTTAGCTCAGGATAAAAAAATAGACAGTTTAAAACAAGAACTAAAAATCTACACAAAAAAGGATACAGTAAGGGTAAAAATCCTTAATCATTTAGCTTATTACCACTATAGAAACGATCCTCCTAAATCCTTAGCATACGCCGAACAAGCAGGAAAACTTGCAGACGAAATAAAGTCTGTAAAAGGAAAAGCCCGCAGTTTTTATATGAAGGGGATTACTTATATGGAACAAGCTAATTTTGAGGTGTCTGTAAATAATTATAAGAAAGCTATAGAATTATACACTTCTATAGATGATTTAAAAGGATTAGCCGGTTGTTATAATGCTTTGGGAGTTTTATACAATTATAAGGGGAACTCAAAACTAGCTTTACAATATTATAAAGAGGCATTAGCTATAGATACAAAACTAGGGGTAAAAAAGAATATCCCTAATTATCTTTATAATATAGGGGATATTTATTCGGATACCGGAAAATATGAAGAAGCCTTGGTTAACTTTAAAAAAGCATTAGAAGCGTATACAAAAAGTAAAAATGATCACGGAATACTTAGTTGTTGGAATTCAATGGCTATAGTGTATCTTGACCAAGGTAATTATCCACGGTCTATAGAATACCATAACAAATCGTTAGACATTGCAAAAAAATCTAAAGATTCTACAGGTATTTTTCAGTCGTTTACCAATATAGGAAATGTGTACAGACAGCAACAGCTTTATGATAAAGCATTAAGCTTTTATAAAAAAGCCTTAGATATTAAACAGGTTGATCACAATGGGAAAAGTATTACTGGTATAAAAAATAATATTGGGAGCATCTACATCGATAAAAAAGAATTTAAAACAGCTATCCCTTACTTTACCGAAGTGATTGAGCGCAGCAGGAAAATCAAGGATGAGGAACAGTTGGCCATTAGCCTTAATGGTTTAGGTTATGCTAATTTAGGAATTAAAAAATATCCAGAAGCTTTGGCAAACTTTAAAGAATCCAATAAAATTACTTCTGTTAATCAAAAACAATACGATTTATTAGATTCTTATATAGGGATGGCTAGTGCATATTATACTATGCAAAAATACGATCTGGCATTAACAAATGCAGAAAAAGCAGCACAACTGGCAACCAAATATAAACTTTTAAAACACAAGGAAAATGCTTATAACCTGCTCTCCCAAATAAATTATAAAATAGGGCAGTACGAAAAAGCATTTTTAAGCCACCAACAATTCAAAATAGTAAATGACAGTCTTTTTAATAAGGAAAATATAGAGAAGATTACCCAATTAGAATATGAATATAAATACAAAAACGAGCTGGAATCCGCAGAAAAAAGAGAACTAAAACTTACACAAACAGTTAAAACCACAACCAATGACTTAGAAAAGTCACAACGAAACCTGCTACTTGGTGTGATCGCTTTTTTATTGGTCACTTTAATTCTGGGGGCAATTATATTCTTTTTAAAGTTAAGGAACGAAAAATCCAAAACTCAAAACATAATAACAGAGCAAAAGTTATTGCGTTCGCAAATGACACCTCATTTTATATTTAATGCACTTTCTGTATTACAAGGCATGATTTTAAACAAAGAAGATAGAAAAGCAGTTTTGTACTTGTCTAAATTTTCAAAACTACTTCGGATTACTTTAGAAAACTCCAGGGATAAAACAGTGTCTCTTAGCCAGGAATTAATTGCTGTAGAAAACTATGTAGAACTTCAAAATATCGAAGTAGAAGAACCTTATGAATATACTGTTTGGGTAGAGGATACAATAGACAGCTCGCTATTTATGATTCCACCAATGCTTATACAACCATTTGTCGAAAATGCTATAGAACATGGTTTCAAAAATATAAAACATAATAGGAAAATTGACCTGCACTTTAACTATTCTAATACAGGACTAATATGCACGATTACAGATAACGGCATTGGTGTTGACACTAAAAAAGAAAAAGAAAACCAACATAAAAAATCATTGGCAACCACTATAACTTCTGAACGGTTAAAAATGCTGTCTAAAGATTTTAAGGTGAAAGGCTCGGTCACTATTGAAGATAGACAGAAGTATAACGAGCAAGGAACAATAGTTACTTTAATAATTCCTTATAAAACAGAACTTGTATAATGAAAGCATTAATAGTCGAAGATAAAGCATATATTAGAAAAGGTTTACTTAATTTGTTACAATTAATAGAAACAGAAGTAGAAGTAATAGGGGAGTGCGAATCGGTAAAAGATGCTGTCATTGTAGCAAACGCTTGTAAACCAGAATTGATTTTTTTGGATATAAATCTTACAGACGGTACCGGATTCGATTTTTTAAAGCAGACAGAAAACCTAAACTTTAAAGTAATCTTTATTACAGCTTATGAAGAACATGCTTTACAAGCCTTAAAAATTGGAGCGATAGATTATCTGTTAAAACCTGTAGATGTAGAAGAATTACAAATAGCACTACAAAAAGTCATCGCATTACCAATAGCAGAACAAAAAGAGCAGATAAAAACGGTAAAAGAAGTTTGGAACAACAAAGACTCTACATTGGTATTATCCCTTCATGATAGTTTTCAGGTTGTAGATTTAAACGAATTACTATTTTGTGAGTCAGACAAAGGTTATACTACTTTTTATTGCAGTAACAATAAAAAATATATGGTTTCAAAAACCATAAAGGAATTTGAAGAACGCCTGTCTAAAGCTAATTTTACACGACCACACCAATCTTTTATGGTTAACCTAAAATTTATAGATAGGTATGACAAATCAGGTGTCATTTATTTAAAAAACGGTAAAAAAATACCTGTGTCTTCCCGAAAAAAAGAACACTTTTTAAACGCTTTTTTAAACTGGAATAACAGCTAACTCCTTTTTTTTACGGATATTTTTTGAAGTATCGCACTTATTCATTCTAAAACTTCGGAAATAGGTTCTCTATTTTCTAACATATTCTTGCACTGTACTTTTATAGGGGTATACATAAAATCATTACGGAAAATCTGATGATTAATAAACAAAAACACCTTAAAAATGAAAGAATTAAAATTTACAATGCTAATAGGAGTAATAGTTACGCTAATCTCTTGCGGAGAATCAATTAATAAACAACCCGCCAATGCAAAAGGATTTGAAATTATAGAAAATGAAATAAAGAACAAATTTGGTGAGGGTGCTTACTTTACAGATATAACAATTACCCATAATGCATCTATTGGCAATATTATAGGAGTAACCGTTACAGAAGCACCAGAATCTTTAAAGATGGGGCAATGGAATTTAACTCAGGGCAATTGGAAACAAAACTCAGAGATTTCTTTAGAAGTTCCGCAAGGGAGCAAAGCAGCAGACTTTATGTTTCAATTAAACGAAAAAATGAACCTATCAAAATTAGGGGAATTAGTTGAAAAATCTGCCAAACAATTAGAAAACGAAAAAAATATAAAAAATCCAACCTTGAACATGGCATTTATAAAATTTCCTAAAAACGGGGATATTTCTAAAGCTGAATATGTCGTGATGCTGCAACCAGAAAATGGAGGCACTACCTATACTTTTAATTATAAGCTAGATGGTAACCTTATCGAAATGAATTATTAAAATAAGAAACTACCTAAAAACAAAAAAATAAACCAATGGAAAAAATAATTACTATCAAAAACGAATATAATTCGTTAGACCTGCTTCATAAGTTTTTGAAAACAGAATCTTCTTTTGAAAGTTCTAAAGAGTATGATAAATGGGAATACAGAACAGGTACTAATGGACAAATGGCAAAATGTATTGTTCTTAAAAAAAGTGCAATGCATGCAATCAAACTATATTTTACAGAAGAAAATACAATAAAAATGAATCATATTATACCAAGTTCGCTCATGAATGCTTATTTTGGTAAGAGTGTTAAAGCAAGAAGAAATATCATAGAGATAATTGCAGAAAAAATAAAGCAAACAATGTTGGTTCCCGGTCAGAAAAAAGCTTTTGAGGAGTTGGAAACAGTAGTTAATAAAATAGTAGTACGGTAAAATAAATCTTATATAACATGAAATATTTTATATTAATTGTTTTTTGTTCCTTAAGCATTCAAGCTCAAACCTATGAAGGAACTATCGGTAAACATCAAATATTTTTAGAGTTAGATACAGATCATAATGATAGTAGTGCAACTGCATTTTACTTTTACAAACCTTATTTAAAAAACATTCAATTAGAAGGGAGCTTTAGTAATAATAAATTGATACTTTTTGAGAAATTTTCAGACATAAAGGAAGAAAAAGAATTGTTTACCTTATCCGTAAGCAAGGATACTATAACCGGTACCTGGAAAAACAATGGACATACATTGCAAGTGGGCTTGCACAAAACAGCAAAGAACCTTGATACATATAAATTAACGAATTTGGGATATGTAAGGGATAGTATAACTGTTCATGACACAAAAGAACTGGTTTGGTTAACAGAAAAACACTCAAAAAAGTCGCTATTCAGACTTGGTAATGGATTTACTAAACCTGAGCGTGAATTTATGAACCCAAAACTGGATACCATACATACAAGATACGCTACGATAGGATTGGATTGTGATTGGGCAGATATAAATATTAAAATAGAGCTTGTTTCTGATCAATACCTTAGCTTCTCAGAATATTCTTCTATTTATTGTGGTGGCGCGCACCCAAATCATAATACAACAGGTCACAATTTTGATTACAAAAACAAAAGGAAATTGGATAGAATAACCGATATATATCCTAATTTGGATCACTTTCAGGTATTAAAAAGAAAATATGCGAGCGATACGGATTTAGATAAGGAGTGTGACTATTTTACAGATGGCGAAGCATATTGGGAATATTACTCCTGGGTGCTTACCAAAGAAGGAATAACAATTACCCCTTCATATCCACATGTCATGACTCCTTGCGAAACGGGATTTATATTAACTCATGACGAGTTGTTAGAAACAAATATATCTCATAAAGTAGAATTGCAAACCAATGATATATCCTATTATAAAAAAAATAACTCATACTTTATAAAAGATATCGATATAAACAACGATAATATCCCGGATAAGATTGTAAGCAGTAAACCGTATCAGGGAGATGAGTTACTATTGTTTGTTAATGATAGTGATAAGTACAAATTAACCTTAAAAACCAGCAACTTTTCAGAGGATGGAGGGAATCAAATTGTTGATATAAAAAAGAACGACAACGGTTTTGTGATCCTAACGGCTTTTCCGGACAGGGGATTTTATAAAGCACACTATTATATTTCTTTTACAGAGGGTAAGTGGATACTAACAAATACAGTCTACAAAACCACGTCTGGTAACCAGAAAAATGCTTTTATCTATGTGTGTGATGTTAAACAAGGTGTAGATATTAGTGATCCTGAGCTTTTGCAAAATCTAAAACAAATACCAGAGGAGGCTGATAGAAAAAAAATGTGTTGGGAACAAAAAAATAAATAAACTAATATATAGATACACTAATTAGATGAAAACCTTAAAACAAATTTTAATCTATATAATTTGGACAATTACAGCTATTGTACTGGGGATATGCTATATGCGAATTGTTTTAGGTCCCAACAACGCATCTGATGAAGGAATATGGTATTTATTGTATATGTTTTACAATTGGGGATTGCTTCACATTGGATTAATCATTGGCTTTATAATTGCATTTTTATTTATTCTTTTAGATGTGTTTTACCTTAAAAAGAAACTGAAAAAAAACATAAAATCGATAATTACCAGACTTGTGGTTCTTCTTGTTATTACTGCAATAGTAGGAGTTATACATTATATATTAGAAAAAGTTATTGATGTTATTTAAAATGAATAAAGTTATATAAAATTAAAAAAATGAAGAGTCCATATATTCTAATCCTGTGTATTTTAATCTCTTGTTCTAAAAGTTCAAAAGAGAAAAAAACGATCACAAACTCAGAATACCATGCTGATAATTCAGAACTAATATATTCTAAAGACACTATTTCTACTCAAGAATTAATGCTTTTAACAAAAGTAAAGGCTATTAAAAAATACGGAACCCCTTACTCTATAGAGCAATTTATTTTAGACGATGCCCAAGGAGAGTTCAGAGTTGAAATATCTGATAAATACACCCGAAAAGAAAGGCAAAGTAAATCTATTTTGATAGACGAAGTTACGTGGGAAAAAGATAAAAATACCCGGATTACGGTTTGGTACGAAGTACAACAAAAAACATCAGTACCTAAACATATACTTGTTTGGGAAAAAGGAGCAGAATTTTAGAACAAAATGGTATGAACTGATAAATCTAAAACCAATAAATGGGAATACTACTAATCATTTTCTTAGTCATACTTGCAAGCATAGGGCTGTTTTTGCTTTATAAAATCGTTAGATGGGTTTTTCAAAAAAAAGCAAGAATGTTCGGGGCACTTTTTTTAATAGGGAGCAGTATTCTTGGTATAACAATCCACAGGCTGTTTTTTGTAAAAATGGAGTTTGTACAATCCAAAGTATATCCTAATCTATACCTGGTAAAAAATGAAATTAAAGATCGGGACTCCTTGAATAAAATCATAAAAGAAAGGGTCGTGGAAATGATAGACAATAATTTGGTGGATACCGAGAAAAGATACTCGCAGAATACACATGAAGCTCCTTATGCTACTCTGGCTTTTTATACCTATACCAAGAGTTCAAAACTGTACGTGTTTCAAGATTACGGTACTGCATATTTTATCGATAATGAAGAAGACCTTAGCGGTATGATTGTAGAAGACTTGTCTATGTATCAAAACTATAAATTGGCAACATACAACATTCGCGCCTGTAAAAATGACACTACTCGCTATTGTGGGATATTAGAGTATTATAAAGATGGTTATATTGTAAAAACGGTGGATATCGACTAAAACCAAAAAAGCTAACAGATAAAAATGATTATTAAAAGGTACATATCATTATTCTTAAATAGTATTTTTTTTCTAATACTTTTATTATTTGTGTTAGATGCTTTTACGGATTTTGATATTAAAAACCAGGCTATAAAATCATTTTCTTATGTAGGAATTATAATAATAACTCCCATAGTTTTAATCTGGAACCTCTGGTTCTTTAAAAGATTAAAGACAAAAACAATTACCACCATTGTTCCTTTACTTACACTTGTTGGGATTTTGGCTATCCACCCTATAAAAATCATTTTTTCATCTGCTAGTTGGCAAACGCAAAAAGTAGTATATCAAAATAAACATGCATCTTTCCAAAAAATAGAATATCAAATACAAGATGTTGGAGCATTAGGTTATAACAAACGTACTGTTGAGGTAACCTATTTGACCAATTGGTTTATGATTGTGCATCCTGTAAAAAAACAATATAAGTAACAATACTATTTGGAAATGAGTTGTTTGATAAAAAAAAAGAATTACTAAATCTAACAAAGTTAAAATGACATTTGCATTACAAATACTTATCGCCTCGATTATTTTTTGTGTTATGACACTTTTAGTTTTGGGTATTCAAAAAAAAGGCTATCTAAAACATAAAGCTTTTAGCATTTTAGTGTTAATGGCATCAGTCTTATTCCTGTTTGGGGCACTATTTTATGGCTATTTAGAATTTACCACATATAAAAAAAGAGCGCAGCGGTATACCAAACAAGATGACAATATAGTAGAAACGATAGCCAATGCCTCTATAAGGGAAGCAGAACTCAAAGCTTTTGAATATTTTCATAACTACCGCAATTCTTTAAATGGGTATGAATATTTTTTGATCAATATGAGCCAAAACAGTTATCAAGAACAAGCATCGTACCTTTATACCCTACAAAATAAAATTATTGAACAATTTAAAAGTGAAGAATACAGTCAGGACTACTGGAACAAGGTTTTTGCTATTGTTTTTCAACAAAAAGACAGTTCTGCACCGTATTTAAAATCTAATTATGAGGTCTTGTACATAATTCCTGCCGATCACGAGTACCGTGAGTTAGAAGATGATTATGGGGATTTGAATGATGCTAAAAACTTCAGTTATTTTGAAGCGTTTTGTAACCTATTGTATATAGAAGGCAAACTAAAAGACTTTGATAGTAGATCTGCAGAGCGTATGCAAACACTATGGCAGTATAACAAAGCCTTTATCTATACCTTTTTTTCAAAGACCAAATATGATCGATTATGCAAGCAAGTAGTGGATGATTTGATAACCGTTTACGACCGTATTGTTGCTGAGCCCGGATATAAAACTTTTTATGAACAATATGATGTTTCAGATAAGGAATTTCTGGATTTCCCTTCCAGGGAATTTACCACCACCTATAAATTGTCCTGGCCCTTTAGTTTTTGGGACAGACGATTTAGCGAAAATAACAACGAACAGGTTTATAACATATTAAAAGAAATTCAAGAACACTATAGTAATTAAGCTTCTTATGAAAAAGATCATTGTTATATTAATTTTTACAGGACTTGCTCTTGTTGCTCTGGGCTATTATTTTTCTGAAAAATCCTCACAGCTTATAGCACAAAGTGAAAAAGAAACCGAACGGCTAATACATATAGCTAATGATGAAGATAAAGTAGAAAACAGCCTTGCCCAACTTCAAAATAACACGATGAATCACCAATATTTAGAGCTAAATCAAGCTGATTATAATACAGTTAACCCCTGTTTGCAAGATTATATAAACAAAAAAGAGTTGCCTTCAAATTGTGACGAGCAACTATTAAAAGTAATTATTGATGATTTTGGGGAAGAAGGTATGATAAATGGTATTATAGGAGAATCAATCAATTACTCAACACGTTCATTTAATCATATTTTTTTTAATGATTTGTTTACAGAAAGTGCATCGTTAAAGTCAAAACTTATTTTAAGTTTTTTAAACAAATACCGAAACCCTGAAAGATTAGGGCAGATTTTTAATAAGTATAAGTATAGTGTCTGCAAGAGTATACCTAAAAGTGTTTATCAAAAAATATTCGACAAAAAACTAGCATCATGTATTGCCGCTTATGAAGAAATAGCAAGTAAACCAGATAAAGAAGCTTTTTATAAAGATATCTATTTTAAAGCCGATTCCCAGAATTTACATGGTAAATATTGGAATATAACATTTTGGAAACGAAGGGCTTTAGAAAAAAACGATAAAACGTTATATGCTATATTAAAAGAAATCAAAGCATATTATGATGAAGCTCATTAGCAATTAAGACGTTAAGAGGATGAATAGTATAAACTCAGGGGCATATAATCATTTTAAAAAGGAATTCACTTTACTTAAAAACCAAAATGAAGATGTGTTTTCTCATTATTTTATAATTAATGATGGTTTTGAATGGAATACCATATCGTATCGTAACAGTGATATTCATTTCACCGGTAAAAGCCACTTTATGAGCCATACAGGTTTTCTTCCTTTTTTGGTAGATACCGTAAATGAAGATTTTTACTGTTTTTTGCCTGATAAGGATAAAATAGGTGTTTTTTCCATACACACTATTGTTCATATATACGAAAATCTGGATGAATTAATAATTTCATTAAAAAACCTAATAAGAAAACAACTTTACAACACGCTTCTTAAGATTGCAAAACAAGGCAATTGCTTCAATCAGGACACAAGAAAAATACTTTTGAGATTTAAAAACTCAGGAGGAAGCCAAGAGGAAGCAATTAGTGTTTTGCACACGATTAAAAACACAGAGATAAACAACCATATCTTGCAAGACGGAGCAGATGATATTCTTGATATTGCAACAGGTTATTGTAACTTAGAAATGAGGGTGTGGAACTAAATACGTATACAATATGAAAAAACTATACATTCTATTAATTGTTGCACTACTTTCTTGTGCCGAAAATAACAAAGAAAAAAAAGGAGCTGTAGAAGATAATGCCACAGACGCAATTAAACAAGTAGAAGGATCACCAACTATTAAGGCAGAAGATTTAAGTAGCACTACTGATGAAAATACCGTTGTAGATTTTTCGGGGGTATACGAGTTGATAGATGGTACTACATATATGATCGATTCTGAAAATTTTGAGATTTATAAAGCAGCTATTGTAATAGAAAGACTATCTGAGACCGATTTTGGGTTCTATTCGGCGTATAAAAGAAAAGACATTTCACCCATAGGGGATTTTGGAATCATAAGGAAAATTGAAAATAACTTTCATAAACTGGCAATTTGCGATGTGGAAGACGTTAAAGGATATACCAAAGATGATTTCACAAAAGGGCTCTATTTGTGCAATAAGGTATTCATCTACCAAAAGGGGGATTCATTAGGAATTGTACAATATGGAGGAAACTTTAGGAACTATATGCTCTACAGAAAAAAGGATGTGGATAAAGATTTTCAAACCTCTTTAGTTAAGACAATGAAAAATACGAAGCTGGAATATCAACAATTTTTGACAGACTATAAAAAAGCCAAAAATTATGATACATCAAAGCTGGAAATAGAAGACTATTTTACGGGAGAGATTTGGAAAACAACACATCGCCATAAAGAACCAGATGCCCATTTTGAAAAAACGCATCATTATCAAAACCCACATCAAGATGGAAAATTTATAGAATACGATAAAGATTTTGAATATCAATTTAAAGTTTTAGTTGAAAATGCAACTTTGGAAGAAGCTGATTCGGGAAATTCAAGTTTTGAAGAACTACGGTCTTCTATTTTATTTAGAACTTTACCATTCGTAGAGAACACAAATTTTGATAATTTTATAGAAGAAGAAGACTATAAAAAAGTTGACGAGCAGGCGTTAAAATTAGAGAAATTATATCCCGATTTTAATAAAGAAGGCCATAACTATCGGGCAATAGCTTCCTATAGATTAGAGTTCTCTCAAAAATTTCATACCGTAGTGGTAACTATTCTAAAAGGAGAACACGAAATGGAGTCCACTTTAATTAACTACGATTTAGATGGAAATATTATTGACTCAAAAGTCATTGCCTATGACGAAATAGCAGAAGGGATGTTTAAAATAGAGTCTAAAATAGAACTTGATAAACTCACCATTAACAGTATTGCTGATATGGAAGAAAAAAGTGAGACAATCGAAGTTTTTAAAATACTCGATAACGGAAAAATAACGCCCATAATTACAGATGGTTCTGAAAACGCAAGTTTAGTAGACAAGGTCATAGAACAACTCCATTTAAACAAGCAAAAAATTAAAACAGATCTCATTGTTTCAAAAGTTCAGCCCAATAATAGCAACGAGACCATTGTAGTGATTCCTGAAATTTATGGAGAATACGATGCACAAATGTTCGAGTTAAACAGTCATATAGTATTGGTAAACAATACAACAGGTGAAATAACGCACAAATACTTTGAAAGTTCTAAAACAAATGGTTGGATTTCTGATGCCGTAAGATTAGCTGAAATAAAAATAGACACAGCGCCATATATGGTTTCTGAAAATAAAAGGGCTTTTGGGGTAAGAATCTATTGTTATAATAATTCTCAACCAAACCCATATAGCAATAGAACCATTTCTTTATTCATAAAATCAGGAAATACCTTGAAAAAAGTATTGCATAATTATGAGGTAATGAATCACATAGGAGAATGGGATACTAACTGTGCAGGAGAATTTACAGATTTTACACGCACACTCATTATGTCTGAAGAAAAAACCAATGAATACTTTGATATTATAGTAAAAAGTAAGATTACTGAAACCAAAAATGTTGAAGATAAAAATGGAGAATGCGATTCTAAAGAAACCATGACCAATGAAACTTTGGTATTGAAATTTAATGGTAAAACCTATGAAAAAAAGGAGGTTTAGGCCTATAAAGGTTGAAAACCTTGATTTTAACTGGCGTTTTCAAGGAATTATTGATGTTAGACCTAATGGTAATAAAAATAATAGTTTGACTATAGATTTTGGGTGGTACGATGTATGGGAATTTGTAAATGATAAGGAAAATGAACCATCCAGGTTTGAACCCAAGGTGGTTACACCAAAATTTGTAAGTGATTCTATAAAATTTGCGCTAAATAACGGATGGGATATAGAACGGCATAATAGCAAGCTTAAAATTGTATATAAAGACAAGAATTATAAAATTGTAGAATGATTTTTTGTTCAGGTTAAAAAGAATTAAATAATTACAGTGGCATATAAATATTTAAACATTCGATTTGATTCAAAATACTCAATGTATAAACATACAATGCGATTAATAGAGTTTATAAAAACGATCCCTGAGTTAAAGCAAACCGATAAAGTCCAGTTTAAAAATGCAGATGATTATCCCTGGGGGGTGATTTCGCTAATAAAATGTGATAAGCACGGAAACTTTAGTTTAAATAAAAGAGAATGCTTTGCAGAAGTAAATCTTATTGAAATACTGTTTTTTGATACAGACGAATCCCTAAAACATTATCTGGAAATTGGTACTAGAATCGCGAATAAAATGAATTGGGAAATAGTTGATGAGGATACCGATGAAATTTTAATACCTAAAAAATAATCCTTTATGGGCGTAATGAAATTTAACAAATCTTATGAAGGAGGTAAGTTCGAAGATTATGTAGAATATCTTCAAACCATTAAAAATAGAATTTCTCTAAAATTGTTTGCTTTTATTTCTGATCCGAAAAGGCACAATTTAGGAGAAAAAAGTTTGCATGATTGTCGTATTCAAAAAATAGAATATAAATGTGTTTCAGAAGAAGATTATCAAATAACGTTATTATTAACAGGGGAAAACAGGGTATTCAAAATATACTTTGTCAATGTTAGTCAGGTACACATTAACCAGATACATTTTGGCGATATGTATAAAGACTTAATTACGTATGAAGTAGGAATTGAAAAAGATATTTTTAAGAATGAAAAAATGGTGTTCAGGGCTAAATTTCCGTCTGAAGAAGGAGTGATTGAAGTGTTTTCTGAAAACCTTGAGATAAAAGAAAAAATCATACAGAAATGACTGTAACCGAATTTGAAAAACGCGCAGCATATCAAAATGGATACGACAGGGAAATCGATCATTGGCAAATAATCGATATACATCAAATTCCCCTAGTATTTACAGAAAACCACGAAATGGATTTTTATTGCTCTAACGGAAAAGAAGTGTATCTTTTACGATGTAGATACCGAAAAACAGAGTCCTATGAAAGAATAGACGCTAAGAGTACAGAGGGAATATCTTTTTTAATAGCAGAATTTCCTATTCAAAAAATAGATAATAAGACGATTGGTAAAATCCTGAAAAAATTTAAAACGAACCTTTAACCCATTAGCGATAACCAAAAGCACAACACATGAAACTAAGCGAATCCTTTAGCGGTGCCTTACGAACCTTTGCATATTTTATGGCAAGTGGTACACATTACCAACTAAAAGGTATTGATTACATAAAACTATATGGAGAAGAACCAAGCGCCATAGAACAAGTCTTTGCCATATTTGCCAATGTTATTGAACTAGATGAAAACGGAGAAGTACTTAATGCAAAATATGCAGAAAAAAGAGCCGTAGATTACCTTCGTTCCTATTGTGATCCGGAGTTTAAAGTAGAGCCCCCTTATGAAGATTGGGAAACAGAATTGCATTAATGTTTTATAGAATTGACCAAAAGCGCTAAAATTGATTTTCGTGATGTGATTATGTGGGCTACGCGAGAAGAATAAATTATAAAAGAAGAAAATGAAGGATAAAATACTTTTAAATGCTTAAAAAAGAACTAGACTATAATTTTCATGACGCGATTGTTGTTTCCTGTGAAATGGAAAAAGAAGATAGGTTAAGCTTGGTAGTAATGTTATATGAGATTTTTTATCCAAACAAGGTGTATTTAAAAATTACCTTTTCTGGAATTTTCAATTCTGGAAAAGTAAATGAATTTATTGATGTACTGAATAAGGATGCTGTCGAACCTAATTGGAATGGAACAAGAATTG
Organism: Aquimarina sp.; assembly: GCF_977115655.1. Taxonomy (NCBI): domain Bacteria; kingdom Pseudomonadati; phylum Bacteroidota; class Flavobacteriia; order Flavobacteriales; family Flavobacteriaceae; genus Aquimarina; species Aquimarina sp. The sequence continues at coordinate 61,320 of NZ_CDSBKO010000009.1, read as the reverse complement.
ATAATTTGAATTACCATACCAAGAAAATTTCTAAAGATTTAGATCAGAATCTTGTGCTAAACCTTGATGGATATCAACCAATAAATATTCATTGTAAAAAACTAAGGATAGAAAAACAAACAACAAGCAATAGTATATGATACATAAAGTGCAATTATTTAAAATCAATAATACAAGTAGAAAAAAGAGCATTACAATGGTTTTGATACTGTGTACCTGCTGTTTATCAACACATGCACAGAAAATGAAAAAATACTTAAACAAAGAATTAAGAACAGAGGTAGCGACGGTTTGCGAAGAAACACCAGACGATAACCCCTGTGCAGGTAGCACAATCTATTTAGCATTATGGTTTGATAAAAAACAGGTAAAGATATCAGAAATAGAAATATCAACCTGTGGTAAAGAATCAGTATACGAAATAGGAACTTATAACTGGGAATTGTTGTACAATAAGGAAATCAGTATTGATTTTATTCCGGAAGAAACAAAAGATACGTACGCAGAAAACATAGTCTTAGAACTACGGGGTCAACAACTAACAGGAAATACAACACATTGGAATGGACAAATTGTTAAGCACATTTTTAAAGAGAAAAAGTAAGATGAAAGATCAAAAATTAAGAGACAATTTACAATATAAAGAGGAAACTGAAGGTGTCATTTTTAATCACTATTCATTTTGTGAATTAATCAAGCATATTATGGTTGCATACGGAAATACTACTTATGCACAAGCTGATAAAAAACTAAAGCAAAGTTTTTTACATAAAGAACCAAAATCATTAGATGATGTTGAGTATTTAGGGCATGAATTAGAGTATCATTGGGCAATGTTGACACTTCATGGAGAGATGTACTGGCTCAAAGGCATTCCAAGTGATTTTAATGATTTTAAAGAAGAATATATGGCTTGGGAAACAAAGAAGAAGCAACAATATGCATTGAAAGATGCTTTTGAATATTACGATATAAAAAACTAAGTATGTATATTATAGGAGAACTCATAACATACAACACATTCAAACTTATTTATGCGGTTTTTGAAGATGAAGCCACAGTAAAGCCCCATAGTAAAAAGAATGAAAATACACTGGATGTGATAAAAATAGATGCAAGTTTTCCCTTCTTTATTATTGAAGAATTTAGTAATGATGGTAATTATTACAAATATGTAACCAAACAGGAGTTAAAGCACCGAATACAAAAGGTAAAGAAAGAAGAATCTACTTTTGTGTACTTTAATTTATGGAGAATAGATAAAGATGGTTATAACAAAAAATTTCCTGAAGAACCTATATTAAATGGCATGGATTTTCATATTCACTTTACAGATACCGATATAAAAGAAATTAAAATCAATGGCTTTGATGCCTATTGGCAAGACATCATAACCGCTTAAAAACACAAGAAACATGGAGCAAGGATGCCGGATTGCAGACGCAATGAATACGTATAACAGCGCACTAAGTATTATAAAATCTAAAGGCTATAAACTATTTTTTTATCCTAATAACACAGAGGATTTTCATGGTGATTTTATAGCGATCAAAGGATCCCGACAGTTTATGGGTAGTGATCCATTACGAGTATTAGGGTTGATATCAATTTGGGAAAATACCGGCGATGATTGGCAAAACAGTTTACACTTTGAAGAAGACATATACAATACAGTTTTATCCAGGGCTCTGCCCGATACCGTAGAGGATTATAATAAACTAACAAATATAGAATTTAACGATTTTGTAACCGATTATAGACTGTTCTTTAGGGAGATATTGGATAAGCCATTTCCCAAAAATCCCACTCGGAAAGAAATGTTTGATTTGATAGACCCGCTTTGTAATAAATGATAATGTAAAAATGAGGAGCATAAAAACCAAAATATACTTTGTTTTGGATACAAACTGGAAAAAGGACGTATACACTGTTTCCCGAGAGTATCCAGTTTGGATATGTAACTCCAAATCAAATGATATTCAAATAAACGATGTTTGGAAGAAGGATAATAATAGTTACCATCCTAATAAAGGGGTTACCGCATTCAAAATTAAAGATACTATTGAAGACACATTTTATAATACTCTGGGAGTCATAGATGATCATCATCAAAGCGGGTATTCAAATGTTAATGCATGGAACAAAATATATGTTTTTGGATTAGAATTTCAAAAAGTTAGAAAAACAGAAATAGAAGAAATACTCGGGTTTGAGGTTCAGGTCAATGTTTTGGATGATTGCTTCGAAATTATAAAAAACGATGTAAGAACAAATGGGTGAGGTTAAAGTAGAAATAGAACAAGCAATAAAAACATTACAATTAAAACAGACGGATATTTGTGAGGTAATAAATATAAAAAAACTGTATCTGGAATTGTTGGATTGCTTTGTGAAATCAGGAGACAGAAAATGGTGGTGGGAAGATTTTAAACAAGAAGCATTTTATTTTGTAGCGTATGAGAGACCTTTTGAAGAGCTAATCCATATTATCCCTAAAGAATCTGATACTGTTTGGCTTATGATAGAAGATGACCAAGAGGAGTATTATCCTATTTATAATTGTAAACCGGCTGTGATTGGTGAATTGATTGGAGAATGCTCTGCGTTTGAGTATTATGTGATCGATAAAAACAAACAATGGTTACTCTGCGAAAATCATAGTGACCAATTAATCGGAGTAGGAAAAGAGCTAAAAACATTAAATAGCAGTAGATTGAGATAATTAATTCTTTTTTTATGACTAAACCAGAACAATATCCACTAAAACTACAACAGGAAATAGATAGCAGAGCTAGTTTTATGAACACTACAAAATGGAAAGCTTTATTTTCAATATTAAAACAAACAAATCCACCCTGTATTGTAAAGGTAAAACTGCTTTTAGACGATAAAATACGAGAATTAACTTTGCCGGATACAGCAGATTTTATCCATAAAAAATACCTTGAAGAATGCTGGGGCGTGTTTGAGTTAAAAGAGATAGAATGGATATTAATCCCTTCGGAAATTAGTTCTGAAAGAAAAAATCGAGAAGAATCGTTAGCCCCAAAAATTAAGACTCAAAATATAGAATTCATAGAACAAGTACTACAAACAGGAAAGCAGTTTGAATATGAAATTGTTGAATCAGGATTAAAAATTTATGGATATAAATGAAGCTAATACTCACAGATAAAAACAACGAGCAAAAAACTGAAGTGCTTGTAGAAAGTTTTGAGGATAATTTGGTGCAAGGTGTTATTGTTTCACATTCATTTGATAACGATTTGATTCAAAAAATTACAGAGTTTGAAGAGCTTGTAAATAGTTTTTGTATAGGAGAATTGTTGGATGAGGTAACCGATCAATTAGATGCCTATAATTGGAAAGTAGAGGGTAAAGGCTGGACGGTTCATAATTTTCAGGTATTTGAACTAAAGGATATTTCATTTAGAATTAAAAAAAATGACAAATAAAGAATTTATAGCGCTAGTACAAGAATATATTGCAGAAGGAAATCACCATCTAAATAAAGATCGTGATATATTACTAGAATTTAAAAAATCTGGAGGCACGCAAGAAGTTGCTCAAAAATTGTTGGAAGAGTTAGCTTTCAACTTATCGGATAACGAAACCCTTCAAGACAGAGTATATGACCTATTAGATATTGTAACAGGTTGGTGCAGACCTGAGATAAGAGTTTGGAAATAAAAGGTTGGTAATGGATACAAAAAATTGGAAAATTGATGAGGATGGTATATATATGAAATCTGTTTCGCAGGTATATATCCCATGGCTGGAAAGGTCTTTTGAGGTTTGGGTGGATTTAGATACCGATCAGCAATGGTTTACTCCAAATCAAAAAGATGCCTTAGAGAAGTTTATCTTAATTTCTAATAAAGCAGCGTTATGCATCGAACTAGAAAAACTTTATCTTAATGAACTTAAAAAGAATACGATTAAGAAAATTGAATTTGTCGACATCCTGGAAACTATTAATTGGGAAGAAACTCAAATATGTATTCCAAAACATGCCCAATCAAAAAACAGATATGCTTTATTCCTTCCAGAAACAAAATGGAAACTTGTTGATGGGGATTATACGCTTGAGTTAGAATTGTTGTTCACAAATGATAAAATTGAATTATGTCAGGAAATGAGTGGATTGTGGTGTAGAACCGAATGGTTTGAATATTATTTGAAACGCGAATTTGATGTAAAGATTTAGTTTTAAAAAACCGTCAAATTAAGTTATTTTTCATAGGGTAAAGGAGAAAAATTGTATCGCTCTTTCGACAAGCTCAGATGACAAGGCTTTTTTTGAAAAATTTAAAATTAAAAATATGAAACGCATTATAAACAAAGAGATTTGAACAAGAATCAACAAAATTTGACGTCAGTAATAATTCGAAAAATGAAACATATTGCAACCTTTTTACTATTAGGAATATTTCTAGTCTATAATTCATGTGGCGAAAACTTGAATAATTATTATTCTGGAATTATTGTTGACGAACTAGGGAGACCTGTCCAATCTGTATTAGTTAAAGAAGATATTGCTGAGAAATATTCCAACAAAACTTTAACCGACAGCAACGGTTTTTTTAAAATGAACCGTACTAAAGGAATTTTTGCGGATTTACTATTATCAAAAAAAGGGTATCTTTCTGATACAGTTCCTGTGGTTTGGCATCAACATGGAGAAACAACTGAATTCTCCTCAATTATAAAAAAAGATTCTAGTCAAATAGTTATAAGAGGTGAAATAAATTCTGATTTAAAATTCGAAAGAAAAGTAATTGAAACCCCTCCATCATTTGACACAATTATTAATAGTAAATATTCATTGATAGAATTAAAAGGAACTTGGATTAAAAATGAAGCTAACGAATTAAATGGATTAAAATTTAGTGATAAAGGCTTATATGTTTTCGGGATACCTGAAAACCGAAATATTAGATATAATATCATTAATGATACGATTACTCTATATCGTGACAATTACTATTTCACAACCAAGGGAATAATTAAAAAACTAACTGAAAATGATTTATCAATTGAATGGACTAATAATCATATAATTAATTATACAAAAGTACAATAAAACTACTGCCAAAATTAGCTATAATTAGCTATAATTAGCTATAATTAGCACGGGTTTTGGTGATTGACCCAAAGTTTAGAGCTTTAAACCAAATCTTTTTGATTAAGCTTTATAAAGAAAAAGATAAAACAAAATTAAAAGTTTTGGCTAAGTTCTTAATCTAAAGCTCAGTATTTTTAATTCCCTTACTAACGATAGCCAATGCGTTATGTGCAATAACTAAAAATGAAGAAAATATTCATATACTGTTTTGATACATGGACATGGTGGAGACCAATTCTCTTTTGTGCTATTGCATTCGCACTTGTTGTGATTAATAAAATAATTAAGGTTGATGCTCTTGGAGTTGTAAGCTATTGGATAGTAGCTATTACTCTACTATTGCTGATAATCTCAGGTATTTATCAGCTAATCAAAAAACGTTGGTTTAAACCTGACAATAAGGATAAAGAAAGAAAACTCATAGACAAGATTTATAAAATTGAATTATGTCAGGAAATGAGTAGATTGTGGTGTAGAACAGAATGGTTTGAATACTATTTGAAACGCGAATTTGATGTAAGGACTTAGTTTTAAAAAGCCGTCAAATTGAGTTATTTTTCATAGGATAACGGAAAAATATTGTATTGCTATTTCGACAAGCTCAAGATGACAAGGCCTTTTGTTTGAAAATCACTCATACTGCCGTAAATTTTCTTATGTCGAGCACAAGTTTAAAAAGGCCAAAAAACATTTTATGAAAAACAAATTTACTACAACAGATTTTATAGCAGAACTCCAATTTTTAGCCACCGAGCAAGGAGGTAGAAAAAATCCTGTCGAATCCGGTTATAGACCGCATATAGAATTTGAAGGATATGCCGATTATATAACCTCAGGACAACAAAACTATATAGGGCAAGAAACAGTAGCTCCAGGAGAAACTGTACTGGCAGAGATTTCTATACTAAGCAAAGACTATTTTGCCAACCGATTATATGAAAATATGAAGTTTACATTTTGCGAAGGACCACATACAATGGGATATGGAAAAGTTATTGAAATTGTAAACAAGAACTTAAAAGCAAATGAAAAATAAATTTAATTTAAAAGTAAAAGTCAATTCTAAAAGACCAGACTTTAGAGTTTTTGCAAGTTATTTCTTTGGAGATGATTTATATAATTATGATTCTGATGGTAACAGTTTTACAGTAACAAGTAAAGACTGGACAGAATTGTATATGCGTAGCAGGAATAACGCCGATGTACATTTTGAAATTTCACCAGTTAATGAAAACCCTTTGGTCTTAAAAGTTGCTTCTGAAAAACCAGAGAATGTATACAGAATTGCTTATTTTTTAGCTAAAGAAACCAATGGAGAAGTAATCAATGAAAAAAATGAAACAGTATTGCGGGATAGCTTAAAAGAAAAAGTGGGCGATTTTAATTTAGAAGAGAGATTGTTGTTGGCAGATAAAAGTATTTGGCGGAAAGCAACAGAAGAGAACCCTTATCCTAATTTTAATAATAAAAAGTAACAATGAAATTAAGACCACTTATACAGATCCATGATGAGCAAGAGTTTTGGAGGGGAACACGTTTTAGGCAATACGAAGTTGGTTTAAATGTAGAAAGCAAGAAAGATGATTATTATGAATATATGTTAGCCGAAATCCCTGGAGAAAATTATATGCTATTAACCTGTGTAAAAGGTTATAAAGCAGGGATTGCCTTGGCATTGGTGAAAATGGCGGATGATAAATCAAGACGTGTCGTAAAAGGAAAGGCCGTTAAATATGCAATGGGAATAAAAGACACCTTTGTAATAGAAGAATAAATAAAACAAGAACGGATATTAGTTATAAGACTGCAAATATTGATTGAATATATTTTCTTACGATGTAGATACTTATACTTGTATAAGTTATATTTTTATTATAGAGACAAGATATACTCCATTAAAAATAGCCTTACAATATAATTAAGAAGAAATGAATAAAGAGGAATTTTATAATAATTTAATCAAAGCTACAGATACAGTATATCCTTTTACTGTTAAAATGGTTCTTAACAAACTTCCAGGTAACTTTAAGTATATTGTAAAAATAAAGTCAAATTTCAGAGAAGGACTAGAAGAAGGTGAAATGACTTTTCCTGATGTAGAAAAACTTAATCAAACCACAGCACCTATTGATGCTAAAAAAGTAGTTGAGATCCTATGGATGGATCACTTAATTCCAGAATGGATAAATATTCAAGTTGAGGATTATGATGAAAATTATACTTATTTATCCATGGAATGCTGTGGAAGGTATTCAAAACTTAAAAAGCACCTATATCATATAAAAGAAGGCTATCCACCTTTTCATTCATTAAGCCCGGAACTACCATCTGATGCATTGAATAAAAATGATGAGATAATCTCAAAATTTGATATAAACTGGAATAAAAAATAACTATGTGCAAAAACAAGAGATAAAAAAGCATTTTATACTAATCTTTTGTATAAAATAAATACAAATGAAAAATCATTTTGAGATAAGAGAAGTAAAAAAGAATGATAAAAAAATAAGTTTCGACTTTTTTATCGATGGAAAAGCATTGTCCGAATTGTTGAATATTAGTCGTTTTGATTTGGCGTATTGTGATTTTGATTTGGATATACTAGAGGTAGATACCTCTAAGTTTCCCAATTATGATAGAACAACACTCAACAAAAATGCAGTCTCCTGGTTTTTAGGAAATAACCAGCCCGATAATCAATTTGGAACAAACCGAATAGTACTGTATAGATGCCATTGTGGTAGTGATTATTGCGGAGTGGTTTCATTTATGTTAGACAAAAGAGATGATTTAGTAGTTTGGAAAGATATAACGTATGAAAATGATGATTTTGAAGATGAAAAAGAGATTAAAAGCAGGGGAATACAACCAATAACAGAACTAAGGTTTGACAGAAAGCAATATGAATTGGAATTTGAAAATTATATAGAAAAATACTGTGCTTAATGCGGTGCATCAAATTTTTAAATTTAGCTTAGAAATGGTATTAAAAAGAACATGAAGTACTACAAAGAAAAATTATATATCGAAAAAAATGGAGAGAAGGTATTCGGTAGAAAACTACCCGTAATTATCAACAATAATGGGTATTATCTATCGTATATAACCATATTTGAAGATGGATTGATTGATTGCTGGGGGGTAAAGGATATAGATCAAATCAAAAATGAAGTAAAATTAGGCAGGTTATTACAAACCATACCAGATAATGCTGAATTAAAATGCGGTTTAGGAACTATAAAAAGTTCAACGTTTATTCCCGAAAAAAGTAATGAAGACTTCATTAAAGAAATCGAAGATATTATTAATGCACTTAATAATCGCGATACCCGAAGAACCATTTGTGAGAAATTATTCAAAAATTATCTGATAGAACCATCAGAACTAAACTTAAAAAACCTAACAGATGCGTATAACGATTTACCCTCTCACCAAAAGGTGTTATTCGAATATATAGACGAGAAAGATCCTTTGTGTAATTTAATGAATGATCACGAAGAATGTACTTTAGCCTATAGAAAATCCGTATTAAAACATTATTTCAAGATTGAATTGTAAAAATATAAAAATGAAAAAAATAGTAACAAGTACCATTTTTACAGTAATAAGTATTGTTAGTGCCTTTAGCCAAACTAAAGACACCATTTTTAATGCTTATGTATCCGTTCGAAGTGAGGAAGTTAATTTTTCAAGCCTCAAGAAAATAGAGAATACTAAAATTGAAGACTATGAAGGGGTTTATTATTTTGGAGATTCTGAGTCTGAGTCTGAATTGAAAATAATTTACAGTAACGGTAAACTATTTGCTTGTTCAAAATATTATGATTGGGAAAATGATAATTGGGTACTAAAAAACGAACGAGAGCCTATTAAGTATGAGAAAGGAAAACTTTATATAACTGATAAAGCATACCAATTATATACCTGCGTAGATGATTCTAATTTATTCTTAAAAAAAGGGGATAAAGGGCTGGCTTCATTTTATAACGAGGTCGAAAATGGAAAAATACAACATTACCTACAATTTAATCAGCATAGTTTGATCGAAAAACCTTTAGGAAAATACCCCGAGACAAGTTTTATAGAATTAACCCCTCTTGATTTAGAAGGTTTTTCTAAAGAGGATTTACAAATTATGAGAAACGAAATTTTTGCTAGAAAAGGACATATTTTTAAACAAGATGGAGAAATGTACAACTATTTTTCACAAAAAGATTGGTATAATTTATTAGAAAAGTCAGCAAACCCAAGCCTGAACAGTATTGAAAAACATAACGTTAATCTTATCCGTTCATTAGAAAATAAGTAATATTTATACTTAACCTGGTAGAATAGAATTAAGGTAGCATAATTAAGATTTAATTTCTGAGTCCAAATGAAAAACCAACTTCAACAAATAGAAAAGCTACTAAACATAAAACTTGAAAAGTACGATTATAAAAACGAACATCAAGTAAATACGTACAGTACCTGGACACCGTTAGAAGGTATAAAAGAGTTAACGCTAGAAAACGTAAACATTGATGATATTAAGGTACTGCTACCGTTCTCAAAAAACTTACATATCTTAAAACTAATTAACTGCACCGTTGGTAATATCTGTGGACTATTTGATTTTGAAGACTTATGTAATCTAACTTTAGATAATATGGACATTCAGGATGTAGAAAAAGGCTACCCAAATAATAATTGCAGTACAGATTATAAGGGATGTTTGATGGAAATAAACCTGAATAACATGAAGATCGAGCATTTAGGTGTTTTACAACCAATGGCTTCAAATTTGGTTCATGTTTTTATAACAAACTGTACCATTCATAATTTTTATGAAGTCAATTTATTTCCTAAACTTTATGACTTGCGATTAGATAATGTGAACATTCACCAATCAGATAAGGATATTGCATATCAGTCGAACCCCGATAGAAATTTCACTTGGTTATACCTTTCTAATATGGAGTTTGAAGATATTAATTATTTTCTTCCAATATCAAAAGGAGTGCATGGCATTACACTCAATAATTGTACTATTGGTAGTATCCGGAAATTAATTGAATTTACCAGTTTACAAGAATTTGAAATAGATGCCTTAACCGTAATTAAAGAGGTAGAGTTAGTAAGAGAAAATACATTATCATTTAAGCTTAAAGAATGTATTATTTCAGCAAATGAAGAAGAAAATGATTCAAAAGAAGTAGCATTTAATATTGAAAAACTGGCTGCTTTAGCCAACAGCATAGAATCAATTACTTTTAAAAATGATCAAGTTTCTAATCTGGCATACTTTGTAAATTTTGAATCATTAAATGCACTAAAATTTGATCGGGTTACAGCTAGATTGCATGATTTTTTGCCCATAGCAGCACAAATTAATTCTCTGGATTTTTCAGAATCGACTATTAAAAACAGATCCCAAATAAAACACTTTATAAACTTAGAGATCCTTAAAATTAATGCAGACACCCAAGAGCAAAGTTTTAAAGACTTTAAAACACTCTTACCATTAAAACATCAATTAAAGAAATTTGATTTTTGGAATTTTTCTGATAGCGGTATTAAAAATTTAGCATTCATCAACCAGTTTACAGCATTAGAATCTGTTTTTATTTTATACGCTTCAAAAAAAGTGGCAAAAAGTGTTTTTACGCTACCCAATTTAAAAAAGTTGTCGATTAATATTCGAGCAAAAAAAACGCAAACATTTAATATAAAAACTCTTAAGAATATAGAAGAACTCTATATAGAAAATAATCATCAGATTACACTCAAAGGTCTTGCAAACCTTCAATATTTAAAAGTTTTAAGTTTAAAAGATTCTTGTAGTGCAAAAGGGATCCATAAAATTAAAAACCTTCAATATCTAAAAATAAATGAAGCCATAGATATAAGTGAGCTATCAGCAATAGATACGCTTACAAAATTAGAAATTGATGTTACGGATGATTATGAAATTCTGGGGTTAGAACAGTTTATCAACCTGCAAGAACTCTCTATAAAAGGAACAAACAACATAAAACTAGGGTATTTGCCCAATTTAAAAGTGTTAGATATTTCCAGCACATTCCCCAAAGAAATTGATTTTTTAGATTCGATACCTAATCTGGAAAAATTGTCTTTAGAAAACAACTGTCTAACCGAGGTAAAAGGGGTAGAAAAACTTACGAATTTAAAAATACTAACTATTTCAGATAATAATATTCAAAATATAGATGAATTGGTTTATCTAAAAAGTTTAGAGCAGTTGAATTTACACGGGAATAAAATTTCAGATATAAGTATATTAAACAACCTGCCTAATTTAAAACAAGTCAATTTATCAGACAATACCTTAGATGATAAGGAACTTTTAAAGCAATTGAACAAACCTGAAATAGCAGTTTTTTATGGAATAGCCAAAGTGCCTTTCTGGATATGGAAAGATCAGGACTTTGAATTGTAACAGGATTAAAAAATAATTAAGAATATGACATTAGAAGACATAAAAAAAGAAGCAGCACAATACAAATACGGTGATGTACAATCCTTATCCTTAAAAATCACTGAACTTAAAAACAAAGGCGTTTCATTTTTAGGTTGTGTAGCATTTGTACAGGTCAACCAAAATATTTCATTAAAAGAAGCTCGAGAATTAACGCTAAAATTAGATAGTTATACTAATGAAGAAAAAGAACGAATAGATTATTTTCATAAACTAATGCTTAGTGAATTTAATGAAGAAGAATAAAACAAACGAATATAAATCGTACCGATGCAAATATTGATTGCCTATATGTTTATTCAATTTAAAGGCTTACTATGTCAGCGAAAATAAAAACAACCTATACTACCAAAAGGCATTGATATTCTCTAAATATGTCGGGATAGCCGTAATAAAGGTACGTATGTAAATAAGCTTTCATCAAATGAAATGGATAAATAAAATAAAAATGAGGAAGCTAATTCATAGAAAGGAGACTTACCTATGGAAAAGAGCTCATTACCATCTTGACAACTCTGAACTCTCAAAATGTTCGGAGCTGGTTGTTATTTATCTGGAGAACTTTAAAAACTCACCTATTAAATTACATTTTCGAGAAGAAGATAGTGTATTGATAAACTCAAGAAATGAAAAAGGTAAATGGATGGTCGGTTATCCAGATTCAGGAGTTATTTGGTTTTCAGATACGGGAAAAACAGCAATTCAGGGAGAAAACTTAGATTGTAAACAGATAAATTTAAATAGACCGGCAATAATTATAAAGTTAATTGACTATTATTTATCTAATGGCTGGAAACCTATATCCGCCAAGCAAAGTTTTGTGGTAAATAATGCACTTGAAGTACTAGAGTTCATTGACTTTCCAAGAGAAAAAATAAAAACAACCGATACTACCAAAAGGCATTGATATTCCCTAAATATGTCGGGATATCTGCTATAAAGATGCATATATTAATAAGTTAACTACAAGTACAAAATTTGTTCCAATGAATTATTATGAAATTGAAAAATGGATACATGAAAATATAACAAAGAATGGAAGTTTTTCGCTTAGTATTTTTTCAAAAGAAGGGAAAATTTTTGAAACCCCTTTTGGATATTCGGAAGAGCATTCTGAAATAACTAATCTAAATGGATTTCTAACAAAAATCGGAAAATCTTTAACCAAAGTTAGACAAATTAAATCGGTTTTTTGGTTCAAAATAAATCTAATAGACAATGTTGTTTCCGATTTAGTCGGGTTAGGAAAAGTTTCAGATTTCAACGATTTAGAATTAATTTCAAGTTTAATCAAGTATGATAAAGCTGATCAAAACGGAGACGTGATTATTGGAGTTTTTGACAAATCAAAAGAATGGCTAATAAAACTTACAAATGACCAAGACAAAAATAGAGTCTATATACGTATATATGGACAAGGAAAAATAATTGAATTATTAAAAAATAAGGCCAGTAACTAATGCGATTTATAAAACATAGCCAATAAGTATAGCTCTAGAGATAAGGACTGGTATAAAGATATCTCCCTTGAAATACTAGAGGCTTCTTTTTATGATGAGTTAATTGAATTTTACAAAAAACCTGAAAATAAGACAATAAAAAAGTAGCAGAATTATGCAAAAGTATTGGGGTAAGTATAACAACAAAAGATTGATATAACACTATGAAAAAAACGACAGAAATAATAGAAAACCTACCAAAAATTATTTCAAATGGCCCCAATGATGAAACTAGGGAAATTTTAAAAAACTTAGGTCTTAATAAAATTGAAACTGACGAAGTTTTAGATATTATTAGTCAAGGAATTGGAAGAGCAGAATTATATAAAACAGGAATAAAACCAGAACAGTTTTCAAGCTATCTAGATGAAAATCTAATATTTCAAAAAACAATAGATTTAGCTACCAGCCCTGAAATTAAGTATGAAGTAAATTCCGATAATCTACATCCAAAATTGAAAAAAGTATTTAAAAATGACTCAAAAGAAAAAGTGGACTATGAAAAATTACTTTCAGAATTTAATAATTCCAAAAATGAAAATAGAGAAGATGCTTTGTATGACCTTATTGAATATAAATACCCCAAAGTTACTCTATTAATCGAAGATAGCTTATTTGATAAAGAGCTAATGGTACAAATTGTCGCGATACAAGGGATTAGTAAGAATATAGTAACACCAAGTCTCGAAAAAAAACTAATTGAACTATTTAAAAAAACAGAAAATCACACTTTAATATCAAACCTTACTCAAGTATTTAGTCAATTTAACATAAAAAAAGCCCTCCCATTTGTTATTGAAAAAATGAATTCTGAAAATTTGATGAATACTTATAATTGTATTATTTGTTTGGGAAATTTGGGAGACAGTCTTGTTATTGATACCTTAATTCCATTTAAAGAAATAAGAAAGACCCCCGAAATTTATGATGAAAATGGCTTCCTTTCACAAACAACACAATATTCGATTAGAAAAATAACCAAGAAAACCATTAAGAAGCTAAAAAAAAGATTTAACTAAACAATTATAATCTTAAAAGAGGCAGTCAAATGGAAAGATTATTTAATGAAGCAATTGATGGGAACATTTTTTTGGTGGCAGAAATAAATGCAAAAAAATGTATAAGTAGTACTAGGTTTTGTAAAGAATTCAGAAAGTCATTTATGCTTCCTGACAATCCTTACTATGATAATCATACAGGTGGAGATAATATTATAGATTTAGGGCATCATCATAATGAGAAAAATTATAAAGTAGTGGTTAAAAATTTTAAATCCCTCGATGATGACAAGCAAAAAGCTCTAATTATTGCAGAATTAAACTATTTTAGAGAATACTATAGTAAAATCCTTACTCAAAATACAAATAATTTCATAGTTGAGTATCGTTAATCAACTACGTGAATAAAAAAAGTCTTGTAAATTGGATGAAAAAATGAATAATTACAGAAAAATAATAGACACATTCAAATTAAGTAAAGATGAATCATTATTGATTGATTTTGGATGTATTGATAGTGGGAAATATAGTGACAAAAACTACTCGAATAGAAAAAATCTAATTTTAGAATTATACAGTAATTATTCTACTGAAGACAAACCATTAATCAAGTGGTTATTAAAAGAAGAATTAAAAGGGTTTGAATTTGATATTCCTGTTTACACAGCGGATTTATGCGCTTTTATGCTATACAAGTATATGCAACTGGTAGATATATATTATTTGTATGATGCCAAATTTGGTGCAGGTTCAGATAACGAAGCATATATTGATGTAGAATTGATTTTTGGGCGAAATAGAGAGGAGACTAAAGCATTCTTGAGGAATGAAAAAACACAAATAGAATTGAATAAAGAAATACTCGAAACTATTGAATGGTATGAGTCAAACCCCAATGCAAAATTTAAAAGTAGAGAAGAGTACATTACTTATTTTGAAACGGTAAAAGCAGATAACATAAAATCGGATTTAGAAGGATATTAAAAAGCACTATAGTATGGCATAAATGGCATTAAAAGACCATTTATTGGAACTGCTAGGTACAACATAAAATGACAATTATGAAAAAAATAATCACACTACTGACACTTTTAGCATTGCTGACAATTTCTTGTGATAGCGTAAAGAAAAAAACAAAAGAAACTATTAATAAAGGAGGTGAAACCATTGGTAAAACCGCAACCGAATTTTTTGAAGGCGTTTCAGAAGGAGTTGACAAAACACTTCAATGTGAATTAAACGTATCTCAAGACCTTATTAGCAAAGGGGTAAGAACGGGTAAATTCTCTATTGAAAACGACTCAGAAGGTGGGGAAAATAACCTCTTGACGCTATATCTCATTTTTGAAAAAGATATTGAAACGATATTGGTAATCAAAGCTTTTGATAAGAATAAGCTTGAAATAGGAAGAACAAAAATGAAAATTGAAGGCAAAGAAGGAAACGCAGGATATTTTGACTTTGTTTTTGATAAACGGACTTATATTGAAGTAAAAAGTACCATAACCATAGAGTAAAATCTGGGCTAACACTTTGTGAAAATGCATTAAAAAGCATTTTTTACTAACCGTTATTAAAAGCAATTAAAAAATCAACATTGGAGGATACTAACAAAAAACCATTCGAAACATTACATTCATTTCATACAGAAAATGAATTTGATGAAGCATTCTATAAAAAATTTGTAGCACCTTTTTATACGATACGTATTATAAATCTAATCAATTTTAAAAGCGATTATTTAAGCATCAAAACCGAAATAGATACTGATATCGTTAAAAAGATAATTGGGCAAAATAATTGGCGGGAAAGAATTGTTGGAGCATTTTTCTGCGCAATTGAAGATTTAACCGAATTTGAAGATATAATTGGAGTACATTTTCTAAAAAGTGAATTAGTTCATCAAGGGAAAGGATTTGCGTTAGCACTTGCAAGTTTTAACTCAAAAAAATCAATCGATTACCTAAAAAAATATCTTGACTATTATTTGACCAGAAAAGACTTGAAGTATGAACAAAATTATGCAATGTCCGCACTGAAATGGATTGATGAAAGAACAAAATCTGAACATACAAAAGAATATGAACAGAGATATTCTGAATGGGAAAAAGATGCTTCAAGAAAATTTGATTCTTATTATGATGAGTTTGTTCAACAAATGCTGATAATCGAAGAATTGAAAACAGCTGGTACCAAGCTATAAAACAAAGTTGGTAATACGAATTTAAAGAAGAATAACACAGATGGACAAACTTAAAAACATAGAAGAAGCACTCAATATAACGTTTGAAAAACACGACTATGACAAAGAACAAACCAATGTATACGAAACTTTTGGAGAGAATAGTAGAGTAACTTCATTAACCATTCAAAATATAAGTATTGACAATCTGGATCTCTTTCTACATTTAGTAAAAGAAATATCCAGATTAACCTTTGTCAATTGCACGATTAAGGATATTAGTGACTTAATTAAGTTTGAAATCCTACGTGAACTTACTTTAGATAAAGTAACTATTGGAAATATAGATGAGTTGTACAAGAACAAGATTTGTACTACTGCTTACGATGGTAATTTGAAACATATTAACATTAAGAATATGATCATTGACCATCTGGCGGTGTTACAACCTATGGCAAAAAAAATAGATCATATTTTTATTACAGATTGTATCATTCATAATTTTTATGAAGTCAATCTATTTCCAAAACTATACGATTTACGATTAAATGGAGTAACCATTAAGCAATCAGACAACGATGTTATTCATCAGGCAAAACCCGATAGAAATTTCATACAAATTAGCTTAAGAGATATGATATTTGATACTATAGATCTGTTTTTACCAATATCAGAAAATGTAAAACATATTTCCCTAAACGGATGTACCATAGATACGATTAAGAACATTCATCAATTTTCTAAGCTAGAAAGTTTAGGGATGGATTCTGGTACAGTTATTAAAGATCAGATACTATCTAAAGATAAATCAAGCACATTTATCCTAAATTACTGTAAAGTAGGAGAAGAAAGGTATTATCCAAAAGCAAAAGTCAACTTGCAAAACTTAGCGTCTATAGCACATTATATCAAAAACTTAGAGTTTCAGCAATACGCGCCTGATGATATGACGTTTTTACAACACTTTACCCAGCTCGAAAAATTAGAATTTGAATATAGTACCGTTACCATTAGTAATTTTATACCCATAGCACCTCAAATAAAAGAATTGTATTTCAGTCAATCAGAATTACAAGAAGGGGAACAACTAAAAGCATTTACGCAATTAGAAAAAATAACATTTTACACCAATCCACATGAAAAAGGATTGATAGATTTAAAAAAACTCTTACCGTTAAAACATCAACTAAAAAAATTAAAGATAGATGAAGATGAGGTAAAAAACATAGCACATATCCAAGAATTTACAGCTTTAGAATCCTTAGATATAACCGTAACCTCTATTGCCGAAGCAAAAAGTATTTTAGCATTTAAAACCCTTAAACGATTACGATTATTCATAGATATTGAACCCGAACCAGAAGATACAATAGCTATAGATGTAAGTACTATAACGAACATAGAGACTCTAGAACTTTGGTGTTATTTTTCTGTTGAATTGATAGGTATAGAACATCTTCAAAAGTTAAAAAACTTTACACTTTATGGAAATTTAAAAAACACAAGATTAGATACCTTACATAACCTAAAGTACTTACGATTAGATGAAGATACTGATATAAACGAAATACGTTCTATAAAATCTTTAAAAACACTAGTACTGGAAGCATCAGAAGAATCTAAAATTGATACTTTAGAACAATTTCCTAATTTAGAAAATGTGAAAATTAGCGGAACTTCTAAAATTAATTTAGGTAAACTGAGTAAAATTAAGGTGTTGAAAATACAATTGGATTTTAATTTTACCAACACAATATGCTTTGATAATCTAACCAGTCTTGAAAAACTAGACTTAAGTTGTTGTAATATAACTCACGTAAATAATTTAGAAAAACTTACTAACTTAAAGATTCTAGACCTTTCAGAAAATGGTACCATAGAAAATATAGATGGATTGCGAAATCTCAAAAAATTAGAGGAACTCAATTTATATGATAATAAAATTTCGGATATCAGTGTGTTAAATACATTGCCATGCTTAACAGAAGTCAATTTAGAAAGTAATGAATTAGACAAAAAAGAATTTTTAAAGCAATTGAACAAACCAGAAATAGCCATTTTTTATGGTTTGCCGTATGTGCCTTTTAGGATATGGGACGATCAATATTTTAAATTGTAAATAGTATAATGGATTTATACGAACGAATATAAGTTGCCAACCAGCGGATATGGATTAGCTATAGAATTATAAAAGAAATATGCTTAAAATTACAATATGCAAAACGCTTACAACTCATAAACAATGATACGATTAGATGAATCACATATTTGGAAAAAATTAAGCAGTCTATATGGGAACTCAGAAGTAATAATTTGATATCTGATGAACAAATAGAAACGCTATCAGATTGGGTAGATTGTATTTCATATATAATAATGAATTTATTAGAAGGAGCACCAGAAAAAGAGGCTTTTGAACATTATAATTATAATTTTATAGATAGTAAATAAACGAATGAAGAATAAAGAAGTGTATAAATGAAGATTAATTACAATAACATAATTGAGCTTTTAAACTCTGAATCAGAAAAGATAATTGAAGAGTTACGAATAGATAGTACACAAGAATTAGTTGATAAGAAAAGAAGTATCGATAATGCAATAAAGTGGTTAAGAAAAGGAATGGATAATCAAATTAATCCTGATTTGAAAATAGTTGTTATTCCTGAAAAAAAAACCAAAACTCCATCTTCCGAATATAGATTGATTGAAGACCAAGAATCGGATGAGAGGAAGCATTGGACAGAGGTTAAATTTAATGATGAAGAATTAAGACCAGTACCAGGGGATTTTTTAATTATGAAATAAAGGAGCAATAACGTATTATACTAATTTAGTTATAATATAAAAAAGATATCATATAAAGCCTGTTTCGCTAATCTTAGACATCCTTATTGATGAAGAAACACTAATAATATAGATAAGAAATGGAAAAGGTACTTAATGATATAAAAGGTTTTTTTACAGAGTTTCCCGAATATATCTACCTTATAATTGGGGTTGTTTTTCTGGTGCTTCTTATTGGAGCACTAAAAAACAAGAATTGGGCAATTGACCCTGAAAGTGGAAACCAAAGATTATTTTACCAGTGGTTTGGACACAAAGTTTTTAGAGTTTTCATTGGATTTGTTTACCTATTGGGAGCAATAGCAGGTTTTAGTGGGTTTTTCTTATATTTATAATAGTCGTGTGGTGAGATTATTAGATAATTTAGAAGCCCTAAAAAAGGTGCGTCTAAATTGATAGATATGTATTCTTTAAGATTTTGAAACGTCATTACATAAATCTACTAATATGATGAATAAACCAAGTAAAGGTGATTTTGTGAAAATTGGAAATGATATAGGAGTAATTATTCTTCTTGCAGGAGAAAAAGATACACCTTCTGAACATTTGGGTATTTGGTTTGGAGAAACAAACGAACAAGGAAACCCTAAATATAGAACAGTACCAATAGATTATTGTAAGAAATTAAACTCAATAGAAGGATATCATTAATTAGATGATATCAATGTAAAACAATATGAAACTAAAAACACCTATAGAAATTGACTTTTTAGAGTTTTTTAAAACAGGAAAGTTTGATTATTTAAAATTGGGGCAAACCAAAGAATGGATTATCAATAATTTTCCTGATCCAGATTGCTATGATGCCAGTTTTTTAACCGAAAAGGTAAATATCTGGACCTATGGGGGTATTGAACTTTTTTTTGAAAACGAAAAGCTCTACTTAATATTTTCAGACCATTGGTACGAAGGAAAATTATCTGATACTAAACAATTAAAATTCAACAAATGGATTTTTGAAGATATTAACAAACTCAATCTATTGTTTGTTTTAACCAAACTAAACGAACACAATATTGATTACAAAAAGAAAACAGACAACCTGGGTGTTTTGTTACGATTAAAAAGTGGAGTGGAGCTAACCTTTGATAACATAAACGATATTGAAGGATTAAGCACTAATCAATTTCATTTAACGTCATTTGGCTTGGTAGCAGAAAACCCATACCGTTGGAAAGAGTAAACTTTACCTATGAACCCTGGAGATAGATATCAAGAAATAATTAACGAAATGAAATCCGATGATAAACAAGTACAATGGAATACTATGGTAAAATGGTGCAACCTATGGATTGATGTCGATAAGAAAGCTTTAAAACCGTTACTTGACTTGATAAAAGAATTTAAGGAACTTGGCTATTGGAAAGTTTATTATCCAAGTCAATCACATTATGCACTAGGTCTTTCATTGGGTAAAGATTATAATGAAAGATATGATTTACCAATGGTGTACATTAGTTATAATGCAGAGGACGATAATTTTGCGATACAATATCAAAAGGGACAAGGAGGCAAAACTAGAAGAGTAGAATGCGGTAGTAAGGTATCCAATAGTAATTTTCAAGAAATTGAAAATTGGTTACACGATAAAAATAAAAATGGTAGACATCTGTAATATGATTAAAAGAGAAGTATTATTTCAAATCAAATAACTATATGGCAATACCTAAGAATAAGGATTTAAGAAAAATAACTGTAGATAATACTAGGTACTACTGGAGCATAAAATATGATGAAGATCATGGAATGATACAATGTAATATCGGGTTAGTTGATACACCAAATTTTAGATTTAGTTTTTCTTGTGGTGCTAATAATTCGCATATCAGTTATATACATAATGCGATTGAAGAAAAAGATGAAGTAGAAGCAGTAACTCCCAAATTAGTGGCTGAAGCAATAAAATTTGCCAATAATAATTTGGATTGGAAAAATCGTGGAATCAGTTCAATCATTTACAGCTCGAATGGGTTTAGCTTAGAATAAATAAAAAAATGAAACGAACATTAAGAAAATTAAAAATTTCTTCACAAAAGATGATGTTTAAATTTCTTAATGTGAGAACGGAGTGGTTACACACGTTCTCAATTTTATAATTAATTTATTGTTAGATAATTACTAAAATTTAAACGTGTGAAAAGCAAGTAAATATATAAAACGTATTTGATACTGAAAATTATGAACATCCCTACATTATATGTCGATTTTAATGCTATGATAGAATGCAATTTGGTACTGTTGTCAAAAACAGACTTCAAAAAAGATGCAATCGGAAATACAATTGAACTCAAAGAAGGTATGAAAATCTGTGTATATATGGATGATGAAGATGAATTTGGAAAACCAGATAATTTAATTGCCTGCGGAACCGTAGAAGAAAATAACAGTGGTGCATTTCAAACCTGTAAATGGAATATACGAATTGACAAAAATGGGATTCGTCACGAATCAGAACTATAAGTATGAAAAGTTTACTACTACATAGAACAAGTTTAGTAATTGTCTTATTATTCTTTTTTAAATCGAATAGTAATGCACAGGACAGCAATACGGTATATTTTGAGAATAACAAGATTGCAATAAAACAGCAAAATGACTCTATTTATTTTTATAATAGTTCAGGCGAATTAAGAAAAATCATTAATTTAAAAAACAAAAAATCTACCCCTTTTGGATTACCAAAAGAAGTTCAGGATATTATATACGATGGAGAAATTCCAGAAAGAATAAAAATATCCGAAGAAACATTCCCTGCCTATCTTTATACCCAGCGATACGTTGATGCAGGAATTGTACTTTGTTCTCAATACATTTTTTATAATAAATTAGGTTTAAAAACCGGATATAAAGAAATCTGTCCAAACGATTTAGCAGATGGTGAGGACAACCATTTTGGAGGAGAAAACCTATATAAATATAACAAGTACGGATTGCTTACAGAAACAGAAGGTATCCAATATAAATATAATAGCAATGGACAATTAGTCGAAAAATGTTATCAAAATACAAGATCAAAAAACACAGACTGTACTATAAAGTATGAGTACCAAAATGGTAAACTGATCGCATCCATAAGCAATTCAAAAACATCACCAAGCAATCTCAATTATGTATATAATGATAAAGGGCAGATATCAGAAATTATACAGAGTAGTAGATCCAAAATTGTTATTCAATACAACGACCAAAACAAAGTCGTTAGCCTGAGTGAAGTAAAAACATGGAGAGACAAAACAAACAAACGAACATATTTGACCTATCATTACAATGCTGAAAATAGAATAGAAAAAATTCAAATACACGGGCTATTCGACGATACGGATGATTATAGATTTATATATGATAGCAAAGGTAATTTAACCCAAAAGACCTTAAATGGAAAAATAATGGAGAGCTTTGATTATAATGATGATGGAACTTTAATATATATAGGAAACAATAAAAGATGGGGTGATGACAAAGGGTATGTAAAATATTAAAGAATTAGAATTAAAAAGTAAATAATATGGCTATCGGAAAACAAATACTATTGTCTTTATTAAGTGAATATTCGCAAAAAAAGACATCAAAGCAACAATTAGGGAAAGTTATAGAGCGTATCAAATCAGGCTTATTATTGCATGGCTCAACGGCAAAATTTATGTGGCCAACTGTAGAGCAATTAACTTGGGTAGAACAAACACCAGATATAGAACAAGGAGATGATGAAGTTAAAAAGCAAGGGTTAGGATTAAAAGATACGGATTTGCTACTTTCAGATTTATTTGGTTTAATAACCGAAAACGAAGAAATTCCCGGAAATATAAAAGAAATATATCCAGAACTCACAAAAGAAGCATATCAAGCAGGGACACATATCATTTGGTCATTATTAAAAGCCTTAGAATGGTCTAAAACTTATGAAGATGTAGAAAATTCGGGAACTCTGGATACAAACGAAAAAGAACGATTTTTAACTATTTACCAAAAGAAATTAGAGGAGTACAGAAATGATCCTGAAGATTATTCGTAAATAAATATGAAATATATACGCTACATTATAATAACAATTCTAGGATGTGTTACTACTTTCTTTATTTGGATGTATATACAAAGAGCAAACCTTGATTACAATACCGAAGGTAAGTTTCTATCCCTTGAAGAAGGTGTAGTGTATACCGAACAAGCAAAAGAAGTTTATGGAATTCTTGCGCTTTGTGGGCTCTTTTTACTGGGAGTACTTGTTTACAAATTGATAAGGAAATGATTATCACAACGGAGGTCATAGAAACCAAAAAAAGTATATGAAATTAATGTTGACAACTCTTGCTTTTATTTTTGGATACACTAACTATGGGCAAGTACCATATAATGATATCCCTATAAACGAATTATATCAATGGGAAAAAATAGAACAAATTTTAAAGGAGGCTAAAAAATGACAGTAACCGAAGCCAAAAACCTTATTCATTACGAACACGAATCTGATGACGGACTAGATCTACTCTTTAGAATGAGTGCTGACGTAGAAGAAGAACGAATAACCGAGTTTTTAAAAGCCCTAAAATGTTTAGAAGAGCATTATGCAGATAAATCTGTAATGGAAAAAAAGTTGGTATATCAGCTTTTTAGTATGCATCAAACCTTAAAAGCAAGTAAATGGCATTGGAAAGTAAGTCACCCAAAAGGATTGGATAACAATACCTGTTTTAAAATTTTTGATGGGATCAGGAGTGTTTTTTCAAGATAAATTATAAAAATATATGGCATTGGATTTTCATAAAGCAGCTACTAACGAATACCTATTTGGGTTAGACGATAGCCAATATGCTCATATTGAAACTATTTTAATAGTGTTTAAAAACCAGTCTGGAATTTTGATAGATCCTTATAAAGATACAAAGCTAACGGTAGGTAATCAAAAAGCAATTTTGCGAATTATAGATGATTATATCAATACAACAGACTTAAATATGGACAAGAAAAAAACAGTTGATATTATTGAGTTTAGAGCCTTAATAAACTATTTTTTAGATAAAAAAATTGATATTAAAATTCTGGGGGACTAATGGGTTTTGAATATAAAATCATAGCAAAATTTTCTCAGGAACAAATCGCAGAGATCCAAGATGTAGTAAAAACTATTGACGAATTTGATAAAAAATACATATTCAATAATAAAACATTTTGGGATTTTAGATCCCTTGACAATAAAGGTAAAATGCCAGATATTAGTATTTGCTTTGATAATAATGGGATTTACATTTGTAGATATGGAGGAGGTTACCTTTGGAAAAATTTACAAGAATTAAAAGAATATATAGAGCACAAAAATATTAAATATACCGTATTTGATTATCAGGAATAAAAATCTTTATAATTACTAGAATACTCTTAAATGAATATTGAAGAAGTAAAACATATAAGAAACACTTTAAATATAGGTTTAAGCGAAGCGAAGCAACTGTTGGTAGAAAACGGAACCGTTGCATCTGCCATAAAAAAATGGAAGGATAGACAAGCAGAACTATTAGAAATCGAAAAAAATAAAAAGTACATAGATTTTAAAGACTGGTTTTATATTAAAGACTTCTTTATCGAATGCTCACAGCATTTTTTTAAGGATAAGGATACCATTCCGAATAAAATAAAGCCGTTAACAGAAAACTATTCCAAACAACTTTGGAACCAGCATATTTCCGAAAAACAGCGCCATTTGATGCTGGTAAAATCAGATGATGATTGGAATATTACAAACGTTGAATCTTTTGCCAAAGAATGGAACTGGGGTACAAGTTGGAATGAAGAAGACTATCCAGCTTTTGAAAAAAATGTAAAACATAGACTTGATTGGGACTCCTCTGATATGGTATACTTTTTTTGGGGTAGATATACAGGAGCAGAAACCAATTGGGAAACGGTATACAAATATTGGATTCCGTTTATGTATGAAGATGAAATGAATATTATTCTAAACCCAAAAAGTGAAAAAGTATTGATAATAGGAGTGAGCGGAAGTATTGCCATTGGTGAGAGAACAAAAACCAATAGTTACTAACTGTTAAGTAAATTTATGAAAACAACGATTAATATACTTTAAATAACAAATGGAACAATTAAAAATGGATGAAATAAGTCTGGCAGACTTTAGAATTAAAGAAATTTCACTTGGAGAAAACCATGACGAAATTACAATTGTTTCAGAAGGAGCTATTAGAATAAATGATTTGACAAAATTTAAAGAAACACATATAAAAATAAAAAACTGGAAAAAACTAAATGTTAGTAAATACATAACAAAAGACCCGTCTACCGATGGCTATTATTTGAAAATAGATTGGATGAACAACCTTGAAACATTTGATTTTATTCAAGAAATTCTTCTTAAAGAAGAAACAACACTAGTATTAAATGGGTTTAGTAAAGAAAGTGATGGTTGGTTAACCTATCGATTTGATGAGTTTGAATATGAAATTAAAACAACATAAAAATGACCAATGACGGCAAATATAATCTCTACTCATCTGTTGATTCGATGAATCTAACGCTGTTTGAGCAATATAAATACCTTACAAAAAATGACCCTGATATTATAAAGCTAAAACAACAGGTAGCAGCAATTGTAAAACAAAGAAATTTGTCCTCTGTAATGAATGATACCAAATGGTTAGAATTACAACTAGGGATACAAAATTTACCTTTTCCGCCAGCATATAACGAAAAACTAATTCAGTGGGATAAAGCAAAATTTAGCTTTAAAGATTTAAAAAAAGAACCTGCCTATTTTGGAGATTGGTCCAGTTTCTGGGAAGAAGGACTCCCCATATTTTTTACCATTGAGTGGTTAGAGATAAGTCCAAAATACAGAAAACACCAAGGACACTTAGTACCACCAAAAGTACTAGAAGAAACAGAAGAACTTATTCAATTGCTAAACAATTTGAATATCCCTTTTGATCAAGAAAAAGGTTCTGTAATTATATATGGATATAAGTAAAAACAAAAGACACGACCTTAGTAACGATATTAAAAACGAATGTATATGATTGAAAAATGGAAAGACACCGCTTTTGGTTCTGATTTTGGAGGAGATTTTTTAGAATTGGTAGAAAATATAGCGAATGATACGCTCACTATAGATTTGATTTATGAAAATACCGATCTAAAGAAATATATTGACAATCCATCTTTACTTGAAGAGAGAACCGATAATAATGTAAAATTTATCAATTCGAAGTTTGAGCAATACATTCATTTTGAAGATATAATAATAGGGTTGTCAGTTATAATTGTTGAAGCCCAATTGCATCAAAAAGCAGATTTAACAAAAGCGTATGGAAGTAAAATATTGAAATTTGAATTTAAAAAAAATGAGGTGAAGCCTATTTATGCTGCTTTACAATCCATTTATAACAACCCTGATAAGTATGTGTTGTTTGAAATGTGTATAGAAGAAGAACGAAAGGAAACACTTAAGGATATAAAGGAAATTCTAACGGCCTTTGAGAAAATGGTAAATTAAAACGTATGAACTTTGATTCTTTAAAACAACAAATAAAAAAGGCAACTCAAAATGCATTTTTAGAAAATGTAACTAACTACGGTAAAGACATCTGTGCATTTGCATTGGTAAGTGATGATGGTGCTATGACAGTGGTTCCTTATACCAATACTAGTGCCCATTTGCAAAAAATGCAAAAAGAGGATCCTATATATAAAGAAGTGTATGACTTTGAACCTGCCGAATGGCACACATCAGACGGAGCAAATGATGAGGTAAATGCTATTTGTAAAACCTTAAATAAAGAAGTTTTAAGAGAGGATATAGATTTTGATGCTTTTAAAAATCAATTATTTGAAACCTGTGTACAAGTATTGGAAGAGTTACAGCAAGATAATTTTTTCAAGGATAACTTACAGAAAGACATTTTAGTATTGTTTAGTATTTCTGATACCGATGAACCAGAAGAAAATCTGATAAAATGGGCAAAACGTACCAATACTGAAACGTATGGAGAAGCTTATCAAGCATATCAAAATAAAATATGGTAATATAAAGCAGAGATAAGGAATGATAAAATTTACAGAATGTTTAAACGATACTTGGGATTATTTCTTTTTAACAGATCCATATAACCTTTTGCAATTTAAACAAGAAAATGATTTGTCAGATGACTTATTACACGAATTTACAACCAATGAAAGTGCCGAATTGGCTACTCAAAATGGTGTAATCATCCCCATGAGTTCTGTTAGCAATCAGCCCTATACCATTTTCTTTAATAGCAATAATCAAACTTCAGAATTTGAGAAAGATTCAAGTACTTTATTATTTAAAAAAAGTGGGTATGTGTTGAATGTAATTAATAATGAAATTTGTTTGATTACTGTGCCCTACCTAAAAAATTGGACTATAGAAAATGGAATAAATCGTTTAAAAGAAGCTGTTAAATCAGGAGTTAGGCAAAAAGTAGTTTTAGAAAACGGTTGTTACGCTGTTACTATTTTAGGCGGTTTTACAATACAAGATACCATTGAAGAAGCTACGTTTGAGTTTCAAATCAATCCAATAGCAAAAGGAACACAAAGTAAAGTTACCGATATTGGATTTCCTTATGTAATAGAAAAATAAAGATACCATGCGTACATATCCAGCAATATATCAAGACAAAAGAGGAACAGAAAATGTGATAATTACATCCGATGGTAGCAATATGTTCTTTACGCTAAGAGGAATTGATTTTGAAGGC
Source organism: Aquimarina sp. (assembly GCF_977115655.1). NCBI lineage: Bacteria > Pseudomonadati > Bacteroidota > Flavobacteriia > Flavobacteriales > Flavobacteriaceae > Aquimarina > Aquimarina sp. The sequence goes on along the minus strand of NZ_CDSBKO010000009.1, from coordinate 33,462 downwards.
TCTGATTTTGAAATGTTAGGAGCAGAAGAAATTGATGACGCAAAATTTGATTATGAAATGTTTCAGGATGGATCAGGAGATATAACCAACTTTAACCTAACCATAACGATACCCATACAACTCTTTAATGCAGATACCAAAAACACCTTTACAGAAAACTTAGTAGTGCATATAGAAGTTGGTGAAACTACCACTATTGATGGATTGGATAGCGAACTAACTAGCTTGCTGTTAACGACATCTTTTGGTGAGTTTAAAGTTGAAAAAAAGCTCGAATGGATGGAAGATGCTTTAATTGCATTGCAAAATCAATTACCAAAAAATATTTATTTAAAAACCTGTTTAAGTTGTAAATATTCTAACTATCACCCGGTTGGAAACGGTATGTTTGGTGGATTGTGTTGTTTCAAAAATCACAAAGCAGAGCTAAGACAAATGAACAATAAGTATGATTTAATGAATTTATGGACAGAAGAGAGAGTAAAAAATGAAAGTCTATTTTTTGTACAAGAAACCTTTGATTGTCCAGATCACCAACTCCCTACCAATGAAGATTGGTTTTATAAAGATTGGAGAAAATTTATTTGAAAATGCACGAAACCGAAATAGTAAAAAGTAGTTTGTTTTATAAGGAAATCAATGCCTTATTACGCGATCAGTTTTCGGTAATAAAGCAAAGCATAACTCCTGGATATGAGCAACTATTAAAAGACAGACATTTTGATACCCCTTTACCTATTATTTGCCAGTTTGAATGTGGTTACTCTAACAAGAATCAACAATGGCGATTAGAATTAGATTTTGATGAGTATCAATGGTCTTATAAAACCGTAAAACCTCATTTTTTAAATGCATTAGTATTTATAGAAATAGGAACAGAATTGATTCATTTTAAGTATCAGTTATGCAGTTCTTTTAATGATGAATTAGACCCCATGCAGTCAGAAAAAATCGAACATCAAAAGTTAAATGATACCCCTTTTATTGAAGGAAAAATAAGAGAGCTCAATCAGTTTTTAAAACAATTACCACAACGATTTATTCAAGAAATAGAAAAAATTGATTTTGATGAATTGGAATTTTTAGAAGAGATGGAAGAACTGTATCAAATAATCAACTTACATAAAGTTAAGGATACAAAAGAATTTCATACACGAACCCAATTATTTCTTTTAGACGCAATAGGGTTAATGAGTGTACATATCGATGACTATGAAAAAATCATAGTAGAGTATGCCAGAAAAATGTATGCTAAAGAAATACCATTCTGTATTAATACGCTAAAAAGCTTCCGAATTATTGTAGCAAAAAAAAGGTTCATGGAAGTTAATAGTAAGGAGGAGAGAGTACACGTGTTAAATGCAGTGAATGGATTTTTAACACCGTTTGAGGAATATAATGAAAATGATGAAATCGAAAGACCGTATGAACTTGAATATAAAATTGATGATTTAATGCAAGCAGGATTAGAATGGAAACTGTTAATTCCTTTACTAAAAGAACATTTCCCCGAAATTTAAAGAATAGACCTTAACAAATTAGAATTTTTTAGCGAATGATGAAAATGAATAAAAAAATACAAGAAAAATGGAAACAAGGCTATTTACCAGGTTTTGATTGCATTACTATGGGAGAGGGAGATATCATAATCGGAAATGCATACAGTGCCTACGACCCAAATAATGGAGAAACAAAGCAATACTGGTCTGCGATTTGTGATACCACACTAGAAAGTTTAGAAAAATACAACGACGATATTTGGGTCGAATGTGATATTTTTCATGGCGCATTTGAGTATGAAAATCAAAAATTTGTATTTGGTGATGGAGGCATGGGCAACGAAGGATATGTGGCTTCTACAGCATTAAACGGAGTATTAAACTGGGCAATCTTTTTTACGTTCTCAAACCCAATACACAAAGCAGAGGTAAAAGATCACCACTTAATTTGTTATGGCGATTCGGGAACTATAATAGATATTGATTTAAAAAAGATTACTAAAATAAAAGTAACACAACAAAATGAACGGGAAAGAAAAGAGAAATAATCAACCCTCTGTAGATTTGATTACGCATTATTTTAATAATGAAGTAGATCATATCCCTTTATTAATTGGATTTCTAAAAAATGAAAAGCAATTGAATGAAAATACATTGTTTAGTAATCTTTTTAATTTTAAAGTGAATTTTGAAAGAAATGAAGTAATTATTGAAGATGAATGCAGACTTTTTTTAGCTTCAAATCCAGAAGGAGTAACAAAAATAGCAATAGATAAATTACTAGTTCTATGTCGAAAAAAAATAGACAAATAGTAAAAAAAACTATATCTTGAAGCAAAAGTACCAGTAAAATAATGTATTAAATAATGTCAAAGATTATTGAAAACTATGAGAATAAATTGAATCTAGCAAAAGCTACGCTTAAAGCAGCAAGTATTGCAGTTAGAACATCAAACACAGGTGTAGAATGGGAAGAGTTTAATGCTGCATCTGACGCTTTACTTATATGTGAAAGACATTTATCCGCAGCAAAAAACGAAGAATATGCAGATATTATTGACTTTCCGGTAGCTTGGGATGTAGGTGCTCCATTACCTCATTTGTTTATGAATGATTATAAAGGGTATTTAATTTTTTACGTAAAATCTGTGGATCCCAATTGGGATGGAACTTATACTACTGTAATAGATACTGCAAGTGATAAAATTACCTCTTTAGCTTTGGTAGAATTTGAGCATTGTACATCAGCAAAGTTGGGTTCACCAAATGACGAAGTTTTTGAAGGACATCCGCTTTACGGAAAAGGCTTAGAGCTTTATGCTCCTATGCAAATTATGAATTCGAATTGGATAAAAGAAATTCAGAATATAAATAGTGTACACCGTAATTATAATCCAGAAAACTGGAAAGATATGAAACATTTCTTTTTTGGGTTTCATGATACTACGTTTGAATGTATTGCAGATTCTTTCAAAGTAGAAGTACATCAAACCAGTTTTAGAAATTTACTAAATATAGTATCAGAGAAATTGGTGAATTAATATCACCATGAAACAGCATTCCATCTAGAAAAATGAAATATAATTTAGACTCCATTTTACAACAATTATCAGCAATACAATTTGAAGAAATTGATGGTAATTTCACACCACAAGAATTATGGGAGTGGATGCTCTTTGATCAAGAAAACTCCTATTTAAACGAACAATTACAAATACATCAACCTTCGGGAGTACCTATTCATAAAAGACCTTCTCGGTTAAGCAAAGATCTAATTATTATCGGGGATCACTATTGTTTTATATATATAGGCCACCAACCAGCGTATCACCTACAAAAATTAAAATCTGCCGATGATTTAGCAAATTTACTTCTATCAGAAAGGGGGGGTACCAACTCATTTACAACTGTTATAATCCCTATTGTTAGGGGTAAAGTGACTCCTATTGTAAAAATCCCCAACTTAACATCTACAGAGGTTGATTTGATCAACGAAATACAACAAATTATAAGCAGTCTTCATAATTCAAACTTTAATGAATTAGCAGAACAAGGGCTTATGTATTTAATGAAGTATAAAACCAAAGGAGTGTCCCAACAAAACATGTATAACGCAATATATTTTGTAGCACAAGTATACCAAGAAATGGACTTAGCGTATAAAAGTGATCTGGCAGATGAATTTTTGGATTACATAAGTGGTTACATAGGAGATAAAAAACGTTGGGTGTGGGACAATCCATTATAAATAAAAATTCATGATAATATCAATTAAAGATTTTGTTTTAACAGGTAAGTTCGGTGATATTTCTATTGGGATGAACAAAGACCAAGTAATAGACTATTTGGGAGAACCTTATAAAATAACCAATTATAAAAATGAAAGGTTCGGATTGTATTACAATGGTTTTCGATTTTTGTATTCAACTACCAATAAGATTTACGCAATAACATGCCAAGATTTTAATGATTTTTTTATTGAAAAACCAAATACGAGGGTTTTTGCATTAAACGACGGGGTTGAGGTCGATACATACTTCTTTACGGTTTCTGAACCTATAAAGTATAAAGAAATTATAAATCGTATTAAAATAGAAAATATTAAGTACAAAGAACATCAGGATAAATTTTGGGATAAAATAATTTTTGAGAGTGGCGTTGAGTTTTTATTCAATAATTGGTGTGAGTACCCTGAAGATGAGGACTACGATAAAAATGAATTAGAACTTTGTGGATTTAGAAATTTTCCAATTAAAGAAAAGATTTAGCAAAGCGGGTTTAACTATTTATTACCAAATAATTAGGCGTTTTTTGATACTATCCAAAAAAAAACTAAAAAAAAACTAAAAAAAAACCTAAAAATAAATAGGGTGTTTTATGAATTAACTGTTGTATAAGAAAAGTAATAGACGTTAGAGAACGAAACTAAGCTATATTGTTTTGTTGTAAGGACGGATAGGGATAAAATTATAATTGTGAATACTTATAGAGCAATATTTGATTAAGTAACTAATAATCATTGTTCTATATGGATTTGAATTATTAATTTTAATATATAAACCCTATGAAAACTCAACTTTCATTAATGATGGTACTATTTGTAGTTACCATTGGCTTTTCTCAAAATGATATTTGGAAAAGAACCTCAAATTCTAAAAGCTTACAGAAAAACAAAAGTACAGCAAGTTATTTGCCAGATAATATCCTTTATGAGTTGGATATACAGCAAATGAAAAAAATACTTAAATCCTCTCCGCTCAAAAGTAAATCTAGCAAAAACTCTGGTATAGTAATACCATTTCCAAATGATAAAGGAATAATGGAGTCCTATACAATATTAGAGTCTCCCATAATGAGTCCAGAACTATCGGCACAATATCCCGAGATCAAATCTTATGTTGGATATGGGATTAAAGATCCAACCGCAACAATTCATTTTAGTGTTTCACCAAGCGGTTTACAAACTATGCGTTTATCAGGCAAATCAAAAGCTGTATTTATCGAACCTTATACTACTAATAGCAAAGTATACAGTGTGTATACAAAAGATAGTAAAGTTAAAGAGATAAAAAAGTTTAAGTGTCACACTAAAAATAGTACCACTAGTTATAACCATAAATCATCGGTAGGAGCAAAAAATGCAGACGATGGCATATTACGAACATATCGATTGGCAATCTCTGCGACAGATGAGTATACTGCATTTCATGGAGGAGTAGCACAGGCACAAGCAGCTATTAATGCTACTATAACCAGGGTAAATGCTATTTTTGAAAGGGATTTTTCTATTCGGCTTAATTTGGTGCACACCAAAATTTTCTCAAATAATAGAGAACACCCTGACCCGTATAATTATAATGCACAGACAGGAGAAAGTAATTATTTTGAAGAAATACAGAGAGTGTTAGATGCAGAAAGAATTAATGGTCAACCTGTTAATTATGATATAGGACATCTTTTTGGAGGAGTCGCTTCTAACCAATCTCCTAACGGAGATGGAGCAGGTGCTATAGGTATGGTATGTAATGCCAGAGGAAAGGGAAGTGCGTTTACAACTTCCGGGGTACCAACGGGTGATACATTTGATATAGATTTTGTAGCTCATGAAATGGGACATCAATTTGGAGCAAATCATACCTGGACATTTGGACGAAATGAAGGAACCAATAGACATGTGGAACCAGGAAGTGGTACTACCATTATGGGGTATGCTGGGATCACAGGTCTTAATACAGATGTACAACAGCATAGTGATCCTTATTTTCATGCAGTGTCTATTAAGCAAGTTACAGATTTTGTAAAAGGAGGACAACAATGTGGTACTCGCAGTAATACAGGTAATAATATTCCCGCTGTAAATGCAGGGGCAGATTATACTATTCCTAAAGGAACACCTTTTGTATTAACGGGCGAGGGAAGAGATGCAGACGTTAGGGATAACCTTACCTATTGTTGGGAACAAATGGATGAAGATAATGCAGCAACCAAGTTTCCTAACAAAAATGCAACAACGGGAGTAGCTTTTAGATCCTATAGTCCTACAGCATCCAAAAAGCGATATTTTCCAACATTAGATACTATAAAAAAAGGGAAAACCAACTGGAAATGGGAAGCAGTTCCTGATGTAGCCAGAACCTTAAATTTTAGGCTGACTGTAAGAGATAACAAAGCTGGTGGTGGAGCAAATAGGAGTGATGATATGAGAGTAAATGTTGTTGCAGAAGCTGGACCATTTAAGATAACTACTTTAAACCGTAAGCATATAAGGTTAAGACCTAATACAATGCATACACTAACCTGGGACGTAGCTGGGACAAATAGAAACGGAATAAATGCTGCTAATGTAGATATTTTATTATCTGAGGATGGGGGAGCAACATACCCTTTGGATAAAGCTTTGGCTAGAAATGTTGTAAATGATGGGGAACAGGAAATAAGACTTCCTGAAACATTAGCTAATAATTATAGAATCATGGTAAAGCCGGTGAATAATATCTTTTTTGATATCACCAATGAAAACCTTGAAATCGCAAACTGTATTGATGCAACCATAAGTTTAAGATTAGATAGATATCCTAAGGAAACTACCTGGAAAATTGTAGATAGTAATAATAATATTGTATCAGAAGGAGGTCCGTATAAAGATGATCAAAAAGAAACCGAAATTGTTTTACAGGATTGCTTTATACCAGGCAGGTATACGTTTACTATTAAGGATTCTGCCAACGACGGTATATGCTGTGCTTATGGTAGAGGCTCGTATGCTATAAGATCTGGCGGCAATACATTGATTTCTGGGGCAGAAAATATAGGTAGTTCAGAATCTAAAGCTTTTGAGATTGCTGCACCGGCAGCAGTTGCTGCTCGAAATGGAATTAATAAAGATAAAGTAACCTGGGTATATCCTAATCCAATAACCGATAAAGGGATTTTAAATATCGTTGCCCCTATAAGTAATGCCCCTTTTTCTATACACGATGTTTTAGGACGAAAAGTATCCCAAGGAAATGTGGATAATCAAAATACTATTGATGTAAATTCTCTTAAATTGGGATTGTATATAGTAACGTTGGATATAAAAGGCAAAAAGTATACACACCAGATTGTTAAGCAATAAACTATAACTGTATCATACAGTCTTTATCGTTTGATTTACAATGTCTTGATTTTATTTTTTTAGATATACAAGAGCGTTGATAGATTTTTAATCTATCAACGCTTTTACATTTTTGATACAAGGGTATTTTATACCTGACTTAGTCCGCCATCTACTTCTAGCTCTACACCATTTATATAAGATGCATCTTCTGAAGCCAAAAATAATGCTGATTTTGCTATTTCTTCTGAAGTTCCAAAACGACCTAATGGTACTTGTTGAGCAAAACCCTTACCCATTTCTTCTACAACATCTTGTGGTAGTCCCATTTTTCCATAAATAGGAGTATCTATCGGTCCCGGAGCGATAGAATTAACACGTATGCCTCTGGATTTCAATTCTGATGTTAAAACACGCTGATACGCACGTAAGGCACCTTTTGTTGCAGAATACACTCCTAATCCGTCAAATCCTTTTTGATGAACAATAGAATTGGTGAAAAGAATAGTACCACCATCATTTATATGTGGTATGGCTTCTTTGGTAGCCAATATAGGACCCTTTACATTAGTATTAAATAAAGTATCATAATGCTCTTCTGTAATTTCGTTGGTTGGAGTAGGAGGAGCAATACCAGCATTAAGAAAAAGAATATCAATTTTTCCGTATTTATTTGTTGCTTCTTCAATTAATCTTTTATTATCTGCAGCAATAGACACATCTGCTTTAACAGTAATAAAATCTCCATCTAATGTAGCTGCAACTTCATCTAAAGCTTCTTGCCTCCTTCCAGAAAGTACTACTTTAGCCCCATGTTGTAAATATAATTTAGCAGTTGCTAATCCAATACCGCTATTTGCTCCTGTAATAATGGCTACTTTGTTTTGTAACTTTTTCATTGTAATTGTTTTTTATATTTAGGATTTTTTATTGAAACGATCATTTCAAAATAAGATAAAAAAATTTAATATAAGATCTTGGTTGTTATATGTATAAGGTTTTTAAGCTCTTCTTCGTTTTTGTTTAAAATCCCTATCATTCGTAAGCCTTGTATAGACGAAAATAAGTATAAAGCATATTGATTGGCTGTTTGTTCTTGATTAAAAATCTTTTCCATTTGCCCTTTTGTTACAATATCTTCAAACATAGCGATCATTCTTTCTTGATTTTTTTCCATAAATGATTTTATAGAAATCTCTTGATTAGCCATCTCTGATTTGCAATTTATAACTAAACATCCTTTTCTATCATTATCTGTTATAATTTCATTTAAGTGCAGGCTAAAGATAGTTTCAATTGCTTCTTTAGCATTATATGAATTAGCTAACCCACGACTAAAATTTTTACTATGTACAGATTGATAAAAGGAAAGAACTTCTAAAAACATATTTAATTTACTGCCAAAAGAATTATAAATGCTAGAGCGGTTTAAGGATGTTGCATCTACCAAATCCTGCATAGAAGTACCATTGTATCCTTTTTTATGAAATACTTCGGTAGCTTTTTCTAAAACCTGAACTCTATTAAATGTTTCTTCTTTTGGCATTATCTTATTGAAATGATCGTTTCAAAATTAATAAAATATTTAATTAAAACTGTTAGAAAAATTATAAAATTTATAGAGAAGGGCTATAATCTTATGAGTTGTTTTTAAGTACCATAATAAAACCCCGAAGTATTTTATTGCTTCAGGGTTTTTTAAGTTTTTTATTCAATAATTCGTTTAATAACTCTTAGTTTATGAGTGTGCATGCATTTATCTACATTATAAATACCTGAGTGATCAATACGATCAATACGTACTTTGCCATGTGCATGAATAATATAATTATCCTTCATCATAATTCCCACATGGGTTATAGTTCCCTCATCATTGTCAAAAAATGCCAGATCTCCGGGTTCGCTTTCTTCAATAAAGCTAAGCGCATCCCCTTGAGTTGCTTGTTGGGAGGCATCCCTAAGCAGTTTATATCCATTAAGCTTATATACCATTTGTGAAAATCCACTACAATCAATACCAAAATTTGTTTTACCTCCCCATAAATATGGAGCATTAAGAAATAAGAATGCCGTATTTACAATGTTCTTTTTTTCTTGTTGTTTGGTGATCCTGGCACCCTCATAATGATGATTAAAGAAATCTAATGCTCCCAAAGAAGCCCCCAAAGGTATTGGCATTAATTGGTTATTTTGATAACTTACAAACTCTACGAGATCCCCAACCATAGAGGGAGGGCGTTCATTAAACTCCTTGTATTTTTCTGCGGATATTTCCAAAAATTGTTTATTATCCACCCAACCTTCATAGTTATCAAAAGCTAAACGAATTTTGCTCCATTTTTTACGTTGTTCTAAGACTTTAAAGTGTTCACCATATAATATTTGAGAAACCATTTCACTAGTATCCTGAGGATCAGAACGTAACGGAACAATACTTAAATTACAAATACCGTATTGCATTAATTTTTTTATAGAAAACAGACGATAAAACGCCAGACATTAATTAAAAATATTGATTTCAGTCATCACAATAATCAGATTACAATATAAAGCTTAGATTTTAATCCCTTATTAAGGGTTTAATTCCCGGGGGATCTCGAAAAACAAAATAATATTTTCAGAAACATACCTCGTGAGTTTGCTCACGAGGCTGTTAATTTATCTATGCATTATATAAAAAGATATATTGTTATGCTCGTTCTATAACCATTGCAGATGCGCCACCACCACCATTGCATATAGCAGCGGCACCTATTTTGGCATTATTTTGTTCCAGAACATTAATTAATGTAATCAATATTCTTACCCCAGAACAACCTAGAGGATGTCCCAAAGAAACCGCGCCACCATTTACATTTGTATTGGTATCTGTAAGCCCCAGTATTTTTAAGTTAGCAAGCCCTACTACAGAGAAAGCTTCATTAAACTCAAAAAAATCCACATCATCAAGAGATATTCCTGCCTTTTTTATTGCTTTAGGCAACGCTTTTGCAGGAGCTGTTGTAAACCATTTTGGTTCGTGGGCAGCATCTGCAAATCCTTTAATTTTTGCTAGAGGTTTTAATCCAAGTTCTGCCGCTTTTTCTGCACTCATAACGATTACAGCTCCGGCACCATCATTTATAGTAGAAGCATTTGCTGCGGTAACTGTTCCTTCTTTAGAAAAAGCTGGTCGCAATGCAGGTATTTTATCTAGGTTTACGTTTTTGTATTCTTCATCTTCTGTAACCATAACAGGCTCTCCTCGACGCTGTGGAACAGCAACAGGAACAACTTCATTATCAAATTTACCTTCTGCCCATGCTTTTGCAGAACGCTCATAGGATTGAATAGCAAATGCATCCTGATCTTCTCTGCTAAAACTGTACTCTTTGGCACAAAGATCCGCACATACTCCCATTGCATTTTGGTCATAAGCATCTACCAGTCCATCTTTTTGCATACCATCTTCGAGGGTTTGAGGACCAAATTTATGACCAGCCCTTAATCTTACATAATGTGGTATCAAACTCATGTTTTCCATCCCTCCCGCAACAATAATATCTGCATCGCCAAGGGCTATTGCTTGTGCAGCAAGCATAACAGATTTCATTCCACTGGCACATACTTTATTAATAGTTGTGCAAGGAACATTTTCACTAATTCCAGCAGCAATTGCAGCCTGTCTTGCAGGAGCCTGCCCATTACCAGCCTGCACAACATTGCCCATATATACTTCCTGAACCAATGAAGGGTCCAGATTTATTTTATCTAATGCACCTTTAATCGCAATAGCTCCAAGTTGAGTTGCAGGAACAGTAGATAAACTTCCCATAAAACTACCAATTGGTGTGCGTACTGCAGACACGATTACTACTTCTTTACTCATTATTTATATTTTAAAAGTGTGTGTATTGTTATTTTGCGAATTTAATGATTTTTGAAGTATATGCATAGGGAAGTTGGTAATAAGAATGTTAATCCCGGTTAATGTAATGCTCCCTGATTTTTTAGTACTTTTGGATCATATACAAAATAGGAAGTGATCTATAGCTATTAAATGAATAGCAACAAAGGGGATTATTGGCGATTTTATCTGACTTTTGAGATGATAAAAAATATGCATACAGATGAGAAGACTTTTAAATAAATTATACAGAAAACAATCGTCGATATATAAAGTTTTTCTTTTTATATGCACTACAGTATTAATAGTATATCTGTTTCCCAAAGGAGGGATATTTAAGTACGAATTTGCCAAAGGAAAACCTTGGCAATATGAAAATCTGTATGCTCCCTTTGATTTTGCTATTGCAAAGACTGAAACAGAAATCGAAAAAGAAAAAAAAGAGATTAACGACAATATTATACCATATTTTGAGTATGATACAGTAATTGCAAATAGAGCTAAAGAGTCTTATGACAGGGCTTTTTCTAATTATTTACAAACTCTTAATCAAAGTAGTACAAAAGATCAGTCTAAACTTTTTGGGAGAATACTACTTAATGATATATATAAATATGGTGTTTTGCAAGAAACGTATTCTTATGCAGATAAAAGACAGATATTTTTAAATAAAGGCAATATTGCAGAAGCTATTACTTATGGTCAGATTTTTAGCCCAAATGAATTAACCAAAACAATTAGTTCAAAAATAGATAATAGTGAATATAGAAAGTTTAAAAGTGATTTTGTAGCTCTGTACTATGATATTGTAAAACCGAATGTAAGATTAAATAAAAACTTAACAGAGAGTATAGTTGAAAATGAACTATCCAAAGTTCTTACCACAAGAGGTAGTGTTTCCAAAGGGATTAGAATTATTGCAAAAGGAGAAGTTGTAGAAGGAGAAAAATTACAAATTTTAAATTCATTAAAAGCAGAATACGAATCCCAGGTATGGAGTGATAAAAACTTTTATTGGATAGTATTAGGGTATTGTCTTTTAGTTTCTTTGGCACTAATAATGCTTTTGCTGTTTATTAGAAAATATAGAAAAGACATATATGATAATAACACACAGGTAACGTTTATTTTTTTTAATGTCCTTTTTTTGGTTTTAATAACCACCGTTGTTGTAAAATACAAATCAGATTTTATATATGTTGTTCCGCTTTGTATGCTTCCTTTGGTATTGAAAGCATTTTTTGATTCCAGGCTGGGGTTGTTTACTCATGTAGTTACAGTGCTGATTTTGGGGTTTGTAGTCCCTAATAGTTATGAGTATACTTTTTTGCAAATTATAGCAGGTATAGTAACCATATTAACAATTTCAGAATCTTTTAAAAGGGCAAACCTGTTTATCTCGGTCGGGCAAATTACATCCATTTATATTATTTCATATATTGCTTTTCATGTAATCCATGAAGGAAACATATACAATATAGATTGGGCTATTGTTGGTTTATTTGTTATTAGCGGATTTGCTACTTTAATAGTACACCCTTTAATTTATGCTTACGAAAAAATATTTGGATTAATCTCTGATGTTTCTTTATTAGAGCTTAGTGACACAAATTCTATTTTACTTAAAGAATTATCTGATAAAGCTCCGGGTACCTTTCATCATTCTCTAAATGTGGCTAATATAGCAGAGGCTGCAGCAAATGAAATAGGTGCAAATGCTATGTTGGTAAGAGTAGGGGCTTTGTATCATGATATTGGCAAAATGGCAAACCCTACATATTTTACCGAAAATCAATCTGCATCAGGTAACTCCCATGATATATTATCACCCAAAGAGAGCGCAAAAATTATCATCAATCATGTTATATTAGGTATAGAAATTGCCAAAAAATATAATCTTCCGGATCGGGTTATCGATTTTATTCGTACACACCATGGAACGAGTTTGGTGTATTACTTTTATACCAAAGAAAAAGAAAGTAATGAAAATGTAAATATAGAAGACTTCAGATATCCGGGACCAAAACCTTTTTCTAAAGAAACTGCTATTTTAATGATGAGTGATAGTGTGGAGGCAGCATCAAAAAGCCTTAAAAACCCAACAAGTAGCTTAATCGATACATTTGTAGAGAAAATTGTAAGCAAACAGATGGAAGACAATCAGTTTCTTAATGCTAATATTACATTTAAAGAAATCCAACAAATCAAAAAAGTGTTTAAGCGCAAACTAACCAATATATACCATCTTAGAATAGAATATCCAGAGTAATATAGTTTACGGATATGCTGCTCTGGATATTTTATACCACATTGTGGAATTTGATTATTCGAGGATTGCCTTAAAATAAAAGAGGGAGTTTTTGTTGGATACCTCTTTGGTTTGCCCTGGAGTAATTGACTATAAAATGATAAAAAAATGTTTTGTTATAATCCGGGTTAAAGTGTATATACACTAGGGCAAATAATTTTTTACACCTCCTTGTTTAAATATTTTTTATCCATCCAAAAAGTCCCAAAAGGGATAATAGAACATAACAGTACAATGGTCAAAGTTTTAGGGTTCCATTGTTTCTCATATTTTACAAGAATTGCAAAGACAATATAAATAAGAAATAGAAAACCGTGTGCCATACCAATAATTTTATTAGGTTCTGGAGAGTCAAACATATATTTTAAAGGCATGGTTATAAATAAGATTAACAGGTACGAAATACCTTCGAGATAGCTAATGATTCTAAAACTTGATATCATAAAAATTGTATTAGTTTAATGGTTTGTTTTCAGTATTAAATTGTAATTCAAAAACATCTAATTTAAAATATGGGATAGCAGATAGTAGGTGATCAAAAATATCTGCCATGATTTTTTCATAGTTTTTCCATACTTTATCATTGCTAAATGCATATATTTCCAGAGGTGTTCCTTGGGCAGAAGGTTCTAACTGGCGACTCATTATTGTCATTTCCTTATTGATATAGGGATGTTTCTCCAGATATATTTCCAGATAGGTTCTAAAAACGCCCATATTAGTTAAGTTTCGACCGTTGATTAATGTACTTTTATCCACAGAACGTTCTTGGTTATAATTGTCAATCTCTGTTTGAATTCGATTTAGATATTCTTTAAGAATCTCTATTTTTTTTAATTCTTCAATATCTTCTTTGGATAGAAATGAAATACTTGATGTTTTAATAAGAAGCGCTCTTTTAATTCGTCTTCCACCAGAATCCATCATACCACGCCAGTTTCTAAAAGATTCTGAGGTAAGGTAATAAGTTGGTATTGTGGTGATAGTTTTATCAAAATTTTGAACTTTTACAGAAGATAAATTAATTTCAATAACGTCTCCGTCTGCACCATATTTTTCCATAGTAATCCAATCTCCAATTCTTACAGTGTCATTTACTGCAACTTGTATACTAGAAACGAACCCTAATATAGTATCTTTAAAAATTAATAAAATAACAGCAGACATGGCTCCCAGAGCGGTTAAAAACGTCCAGATAGATTTTCCGGTTATAAACGAAAACATCATAATTGCACCTATAAACCATATAAAAATCATAAATACCTGAACGTAGCTATCAATTGGTTTGTCTTTAAAAGAATTTAAAGATTTTAGAAAATCTCTAAATGTTCTAAGAATACTTCTTATAATCCAGATAGCTAAAATGGTAGACATAATAACAAATAGATTTTCTAGATATTTTTCTGCTGTTGGAAAAGCATAAAACAATGAAGGAACAATCCAAATAATTAACGATAATGGAACGATATGTGCCAGATAATCAAAAGTTTTATTTTTTACCAGATAATCATCAAAAGTGTTTTTAGATTTTATAGCATAGTTTTTAAAAATAGTTACAATAACTTTTCTCATTACAAAATCCAATAAAAAAAGAACAGTTAATAGTATAAAAACACCAATAAGAAGGTTTAAATACTCTGCTATATTTTCAGGAATCCCTTTTGAAACAAAAAGGTTGTAAAAGTAACGTATCAAATCTTTCATGGGTATAATATATAACTCAGTTTGTTACAAAAGTATAACTCTATGCATTGACAATGGGTATAAAAAGTAAGATTTTTATTGCTAAACCCACTAAGCGGGTAAAAAATATTACAAAAAAATTACCCTCCTTTGTTTTTAACAGAAACAAAGGAGGGTAGAGGTATTAAGTTAAAGTTATATATTATAATTTATAATTTAAAGATAAGCTAAACATTGTTCCTAATTGGCTAAAGTGATATCCATCATAAGTCATTTGCGAATATCTTTGGTTAAACGTAATTAGGTTAGAAGTTTCCTTAACTTGAGCAGGATCATTAAGTATTGCTTGTCCATTAGCGTTAAGAGCTTTAAATTCCCACTCTGGTAAAACGTTTAAAAGATTATTTACATTTAGAGCAATAGTAAATTTTTCAGTTGCATTAAAATTAATACCTAAATCAGTAACTATTTTTGGGATAAATTCTGTTTTTAGATCGGTACTCATACCTTGTTGTCTAAAAGTAGTTTTTCCAAAATATGTATTGTTAACAGAAAAGGCAAACTTACCTATTTCATAATTAGCACCCAATATCCATTTAGTTTCTGGTCTGGAAGTAAAAAATAATGCTTCTTGAGTTTCATTTACTACAGATTGTCCGGCATCAGCAACAATTTTTGGATTTTTAACATTACCTATTCTTTTGTTTTCAAGAGTATAATTTCCAGAAAGGCTAAAATCAAGATCTCCATTTCCAATATTAATGTTACGATAATTTGCTACAAAATCTATACCAGAGGTTCTTGTATCAAGGGCATTTACAAAGAAACTTAGATCATTTAAGTTGTTGTTATTTAATAATTGATCAAGATTTGTATTACCAATACTATTACCTACAGCATCTGTTTCTGTTTTACCTATTTCTGTACTCAATATAATTCTGTCCTCAACTTCAATATTGTAATAATCAACAGTAAAATTTATATTTTTATTAATACTAGTACCAATACCAACTGTGATATTTGTAGATTTTTCAGCGTCTAATTTTGGAATCTCTAATAATTTAGCCTGAGGAGAAACATTGTTTATTAATCCTCCAACCTGGATTCCTGATCCGGGAACAAAACTGTACTGTGCTTTTTGAGTATAGATTTGATGTAATGTAGGAGCTCTAAACCCTGTAGATATAGAACCTCTTAAGGTTAGCTTATCTTCTAAGAATTTATACCTGGTACTTAATTTCCAAACAAAAGCTTCTCCAAAATCACTATAGTCTTCTAATCGAACGGTACCATTAACCAAAAAGTCTTCGGTGATATCTGCAGAGATATCAAAATATCCTCCAAAATTGTAACGATTAAATTTCCCTGAGTTCTCAGGACTATTACCAGCAAATGAATCTGCTCCACCACCATCATAAGATGCTAAACTTCCTTCAAAAATTTCAAAAGTTTCTGTTCTAAACTCTGCACCAAAACCAACACTTATTTGATCAGTTATCAATTTTGCAATATCAATGTTACCAACACTGTGTCTAAATCCTGTTCCTCCCGGATCAAAAGATAATGGGCTGTTTTCTCTATATAATTCAGATCCTTGTGTAATCTCACCTGAATCCACATTACCATTACCATTTGTATCAATCCATGTAGAAGGGGAGTATACAGTATTACGATTGTGTGAATTACTTACAGTATAGGTTTGTGTATTTCCACCTGTGGTATAGCTTAAATCATAATTCCATCCATTCTTTTTGGTTTTAAAACCAATCGTAGCATTATAGTCATTAAGATCTCCTTCAAAAGTAGGAACATATCCTATATAAGAACCACCTGGTCCATCAGGGAAAAAGTCGGCTAAATAAGGAAAATCAGATAATGTTCTCCAGTATGGGGTTCTATAGTTAGCAAAGCTGTTTACTTTTTTGTATACATAAGCAGCATTCAAATAAACTTGTGTATTCTCACTAATATCATATCCACCATTAACCAAAAATTTTGCCGCAGCCGTTTCTGGGGAACCATTAATATTTCCTGCATCTGGTTTTAATGCTAAAAATTGATCTACAGCCGCTCTGCCTTGTGTATTTGAGTTATTTATTTCAGCAAGCCTGGTGTTATAAGCAGGAGTACCTACATAATTAGTTAAAAACTCTTGTTGTGCTTCTTCAGCAGTACGACCAGCTAAGCTAACTCCCCCTAGTGTCTGTCCGCCGCTATCTAAATAGCTATTATAACTATTTGGGTTTGTAAATACAAAATCATTAAACTCTCCTTCTGCATCAACATCTCCGGGTCTGTTTGCCAGATTAACTTTAGAAAAATCAACGGTATAGTTAAAGAATCCTTTATCTTCTCCTATAGAAGAGCCGTTGTTTAAACTAACTCCTACCATTTCTCCATCTCCTTCAGAAGTAATACCGGATCTTACAGTTACAGATCCATCTGTAGGATCATCTTTTAGAATAATGTTCATTACCCCTGCAATGGCATCAGAACCATATTGTGCAGACGCTCCATCTCTTAATATTTCTACTCGTTTGATAGCATCTGTTGGTATTGCAGAAATATCAGAACCTGTTTCTCCTCTTCCCGGAGAAGTTTGAGTATACAATAAAGCACTTAGGTTTTTACGTTTTCCGTTAATAAGGATTAACGTTCTGCTAGGTCCCATATTTCTAATTTCGTAAGGATCTAATAAGGAAGTAGCATCGTTAACGGGTGTTTGTACGGTATTAAAAGAAGGTATTTTATATTGTAAAGCCTTATCAAATGTTATTTGTCCGGTAGAGGCTAATTCTTTGACAGGTAGTACATCTACAGGAAGCGAAGAAGTAGTATTACTTCTTGGTAATGCTCTGGATCCTACCAATATAATTTCTTCAAGTTCTGCGCCACCATTTAAGGTAATATTAATAGTGGTTCGAGAATTTACAGGTACTTCTTTGGTATTAAAACCGATATAACTATATATTAAAGTACTTTCCGGATTAACCTCAATACTGTATTTTCCGTCAAAATCGGTTGTAGAACCGTTTGAGGTTCCTTTTTCTATAATGTTAACCCCTGGCAAAGGAGCTCCATCAGGATCAGAGACCACTCCGGTTACAGTCTGTTGTGAAAAACACAAACCAGAGGATAATGCGATTAAAATGAATACAAGTTTTTTCATATGTTAAAAATTTGTTTAAATGATTGTGGGTCTAAATATATCTAAAATGACTTCATTTAACATAAAATTTTGATTTTTTTTTAAAATATATTATAAAAAAAATCATTTTATCTAAATTTTTACGTAAAAAACTTACTTTATGTATTGTTTTTGATTACCTTTTATTTTATTAAATATATGTTAAAAAAAATAAAACAACAGATACTTTTAGCAGACAAAAAGAGGTTTAATTTTGTGTCAAGGCATTCTCTTTTTTATTCGGGTGTGGGTTATCAAACATTTTCAAATACTCAACTCCCGGAGTCTTGAAAAAAGTTTTTAGATTTTTTTAGAAAAGAAATTTTGGATGTAATATTTATTAATATTATCTATTTGGCTTTGTATACCACCACTGTAACCTGATCTATTTTAGAATCGTATTTTTCAATAATAAAGTTTTTGTCTGTATCAAAATAACCAAGACAATTATTGTTATCTCCAAAATTAACAATATAATATCCTTTACTAAGGGGTCTCATTTTAGCAATTTGATTGTCAGATTCATTAAAAAAGGTAATTACAAAACCTTTTTCATCAGGAATCTTTGTATAGCTTCCTGTTTCAGTAGAGGCAAGTGATTCTTTTATTATTACTTCTTTATCCATATATATAGCAGATTGATCGGTTTTTCCTTCATCTTCCGGATTAAGCTTTACTTCACTTTTTGTAATAACAACCTCTTGTTTTTTTATTACCTTTTCTTCTCCATTGGCCCCTTTGATACGTATGATTTTTGTTATAGTTTCTTCAGAGGAATTTTCCTGACCTTTATTTTCTTCTGTTTGAGCATAAACAAAAGTAGTACTGGTAATTAAGATTGCTATTATAATTTTTAAAGTTTTCATTTGTGTATTTATTAGCCTATAAAATTACAAAAAATATAAAAAATGCTAAAATTTAGCTTGTCTAAACAAGTATTCTCAAAAAAACTTTTTAATTCCTCATTGAAGATGGCGTTATTTTGGGGTTACCTCAAAAGCAAAATATATTTTCGCAAACAGACTTTGCAAGTTTGCTCTGGGATTGTTGATTTTAATACCAAATCAAAAAGTTAAATGAAGTAACCGGTATAATTTACTTAATTGTTTTATAAAGCTTCAAAAACAAAAATGATAAACAGATGAAACTGTACTTGTATACTATGTAAGAATACCATTATCTTTGCATTCTCAAAATTGGGAGTACAATTTTTAGAATATCCCAAACCTTATTAATTTGTATATAATGAAAGCAGGAATCGTAGGATTACCAAATGTTGGAAAATCAACATTGTTTAATTGTTTATCTAATGCCAAAGCGCAAAGTGCTAATTTCCCTTTTTGTACAATAGAACCTAATATAGGTGTGGTTAATGTACCGGATTCAAGATTACAAAAATTAGAAGAATTAGTGAATCCGGAGCGAGTGATTCCCGCTACTGTAGAAATAGTGGATATTGCCGGTTTGGTAAAAGGTGCAAGTAAAGGAGAGGGGTTAGGAAATCAGTTTCTGGGTAATATTAGAGAAACAGATGCTATTATTCATGTTTTACGATGTTTTGATAATGACAACATTGTTCATGTTGATGGTTCTGTAGACCCTATTAGGGATAAAGAAACTATTGATATAGAGCTACAACTTAAGGATTTAGAGAGTGTAGACAAAAAATTAGAAAAAGTTAAACGCGCAGCCAAAACAGGTAATAAAGATGCCCAAAAAGAAGAATCTATCTTATTACAACTAAAAACAGGGCTGGAAGCAGGGATTTCAATTAGAGCCCTCGATATTTCTGAAGACGATCGTAATGCTTATGTTGTTCCGGGGCAATTTATTACAGATAAACCAGTACTATATGTTTGTAATGTAGACGAAGGAGCTGCTGTTTCTGGTAATGGTTATGTAGATAAAGTTAAAACTGCGGTGGCAACAGAAAATGCAGAAGTAATTGTTTTGGCAGTAGGTACAGAAGCAGATATTACAGAATTGGATGATTATGAGGAAAGAAAAATATTTTTACAGGATATTGGTTTAGAAGAACCGGGTGCTTCTGTATTGATTAGGGCAGCGTATAAATTGCTAGATCAACAAACTTATTTTACAGCAGGTGTTAAAGAGGTTAGGGCGTGGACAATAAATATAGGGGCAACAGCACCACAAGCAGCAGGAGTGATTCATACAGATTTTGAAAAAGGATTTATTCGTGCAGAAGTAGTTAAATATGAAGATTTTGTGAAGTATGGAAGCGAAGCTAAAGCCAGAGAAGCAGGAAAATTAGGAGTAGAGGGCAAAACTTATATTGTAAATGATGGTGATGTTATGCATTTCTTATTTAATGTATAAAAAATAATATTTTGATTTTAAAAACCTTTCCGGAATTTCCGGAAAGGTTTTTTTGGCTATCGTAATAATGGCTTTTATATTGAAATATTAAAAACAAGCTCTTTATATTTTTGACAGATGAAAAATACCAGATTATCATCTCAAGGAATTATTTTAGCCATTATTGGAGTAGTCTTGTTTTCTGCAAAAGCAGTTTTGGTTAAGTTGGCATATAAATATGATATAAGCTCTGAACACTTATTATTATTTAGAATGCTTTTCTCGTTACCAATATACTTAGTTTTTGCTGTATACAAAAAACCATTACAAGCACAAAAAAATAAAAATTCAGATTACCTCTGGATTTTGTTTTTTGGGTTTGCAGGGTATTATCTGGCCAGTTATTTTGATTTTTTGGGATTGCAATACATAAAAGCAGGGTTAGAACGAATAATTCTTTTTACCTACCCAACATTAGTTATTATTATTTCATGGATATTTTTAAAAAAAAGAATAACAAATAAACAGTTATATGCTATCATAATAGCATATATAGGAGTAGTAATTACTTTTTGGGGTGAATTACAAATAGATAATACCCATACTATTTTAGGAATATCCTTTATTTTTTTGAGTGCTTTTATGTATGCAGCTTATTTGGTTGGTAGCGGATGGCTGATTCCAAAATTTGGAGTTATAACCTTCACTTCCTATGCAATGATAGTATCTTGTTTATGTATCATAGTTCAATATATGGTTTTTGACAGGCAGGATCTAACAAACTACCCTTTAGAGCTATATATTATTTGTATTATAATAGCTGTTTTTTCAACCATTATTCCATCTTATCTGGTTTCGGCAGCTATTGCAAAATTAGGGGCTTCTGATTTTTCTATCATTGCAAGTTTGGGACCTGTATCTACAATTGTTCTTGCATACTTTTTTTTAGGAGAAAATCTATCTCATATTCAGGTTTTTGGAGCTGTAGTTGTTATTTTGGGAATATATGTTATTACTAAGAAAGATAGATGATCCATAAATAGATTTATTAAGGTATAAGAAGTAACTATGACATTTGTGAATAGAGTTAATATTTTTTTCATTAATTTAACAGCCTAATTTGTAAGTGTTTGCTTCCATATTGGGATAATGTATGCACTTTATTAAAAAAAAGTAGCATAATAAAATTAGATTGTAGGGATTTATGAGTAATAGGGGCTTAAAAATAATGACATTTTTATGTTGTTTTGTATTTATTGGATATGGACAAATTCATTGTGTCATTAATGAAATGATATTACTACAAAATAGCAGTGAAGAAAAATCTGAAACAGATCAAAACCAAAATACAGGGGATAAATTTCAAACAGCTTTTAATGATGAAAAAATCATAGGGGAAATAGCTGCAAAAAAAATGATTATAAATATTTTTTCTGTGGTACTAATCCTTTTTTTGGGGATCATACTTTTCTTGTTTAAAAAATATAAATCAGAGAAAAAAAACAATGACGATCTAAAAAAGAAAAATGAAGAGTTAATTGAAGCCAAAATAGAAGCAGAAAAACTTACCAATACAAAGTCTCAATTTATATCTACTGTAAGCCATGAGTTAAGGACGCCTTTATATGGTGTTGTTGGCATTACAACATTGTTATTAGAAGAAAATGATATTGCTCTAAAACATAAAAAATTATTGAGATCATTAAAGTTTTCAGGGGATTATTTGTTAGATCTAATCAATAAGGTTCTTAAAATAAGCAAGATAGAGTCTAATAATGAAAAATTAACCAAAACACCTACCAATCTTCTTAAGCTTTCTCAAAATTTGCTTCATTCGTTTGATTATCAGGCAAAAAACAAAAATAATGAGCTTATCCTTCAAATACCAGAAGAATTACCAGATATTCTACAAGTAGATTCACTTAAAGTATCTGAAATTTTAATTAACTTAATAGGTAACTCTTCCAAGTTTACCCAAAATGGTAAAATATGGCTTAGAATTAAAATAATTTCTTTAGAAAAAGATTGGATAACTATTCGGTATGAAGTAGAAGACAACGGAGTAGGAATACCAGACGATAAAAAAGAATTTGTATTTGAAAAATTCTCTCAGGTAGGCAGGGAATTTAATAAATCTGAAGGGACAGGGTTAGGGTTGTCTATTGTAAAAAACCTTCTTGAAATGATGGATAGTCAAATTTATTTGGATAGTAAAGAAGGCAGAGGTACTTGTTTTTACTTTGATTTAAAGCTAGAAATAATAAAGATCAAAGAAGAACAAGAAACAGACATACATGCCGATAAAATAAATAATATTTACAGGCGAATATTAGTTGCCGAAGATAATAAGATCAATCAAATTGTTACAAAAAACCTCTTAAATATAATTGGATATGATTGTACTATAGTTGAAAATGGCTTTAATGCATTGCAAATGGTTCAAAAAGAAGATTTTGATCTTATTTTAATGGATCTTAACATGCCATATCTTAACGGAACAGAAGCAACCAGACGTATCAGAGAGTTTGATCAAACCACACCTATTATAGCTCTTACTGCATCAGAATTAAGTGAAGTAGAAGAAGAGTGTCTGCAAATAGGAATGAATGATATTATTAACAAACCATTAAACAAAAACGATCTTAAAAATATTATAGCCAAACATTTGATACGTTAATAACCTTGTTTGTTTTGTTTTATATTCTCCATAAAGGATATAACATTTTTAATAACAATCTCTGGGCTTTCTTTGTGAGGAGTATGCTTGGTTTTTGGTATTATAAGCGAGTTGGATTCTCCAGAAGTATTGTTAATAATAGATTTTACCTGATTGATTGTACCATATTCATCTTGTTCTCCCTGAATTATTAGTGAAGGGCATTTTATCTTTGGCAAATATTGTTCAATATTCCAGGAGTTAAATTTTTCAGAAAGCCAGGTTTCTGTCCACAGCCTAAAAACAGTATCTGTTTTATCGCCGTGATATTTGTATAGTTTTTCTTTTAAAGAAGTTTCCATGTACGCCTGTTTGGCAGCTTTAATCCCGTTAAGAGTTTCCTGTTCTACAAATACATGTGCTCCCTCTGTAATAATACCAGTTATTTTTTCCGGAAACAAAGCAGCAGCTAATAAAGCAATACTTCCGCCATCACTATGCCCAAATAACACAATATCTTTTTTTTCAGGAATCTTTTCTAGTATTTTGCCCAAAACATGAGCTTCTTTTTTTAAATAATCAAGTCCTCTTCTTTTTATAACAAAAGGATCCGATTTTCCATACCCTTGCCGGTCGTATGCAATAGTATTGCAACCTGTTCTAAGTGCGGTTTGCTCAGGAAATTTTTTCCATAATTCAATACACCCCAAAGAGTCATGTAAAAAAATAATAGTCGTTTTCTTCGGATCAAGTAACGCAAAATCTTTAGAAAATCGTAACCGATGTTTTTCTATTATTATATCCAAAATTTATGATTTTATTATAAAAAATGCTAAAAATAAGCTAAAGTCTGTGCAAATTGTATATTTTGCACAATTAAACTCGAAACATCAGACTTTTTTTGAAGTCTGGGTAATAGTAAACAGTTAATTTTATACAATGAAGAAAACGTTTGCCAAAATTTTAATTGGCCTATTATTAATTGGTTGTGGAACCAAGAACCCCACAAATGATATAGCAACAAACTTACCAATAGTAACCGCTATAGATTTAACTCAGGTAAAAGAAGACAAAGTACCGGTACTTATTAACCCGGGAAGATTTGTTCAGGATACAGTAAAATACTATATTCCCAAAGTTGTGCAAGGAACTTATGCGGTTAGTGATTTTGGAAAATTTATAGATGATTTTAAGGCTTTTGATTATGATGGTAAAGAGCTTAAAACAGAAAAAGAGGATGATAATACCTGGGTTATTCCTAATGCCAGACAATTGGATAAAATAAGTTATTTAGTAAATGATACTTATGATATAGAAAACACCGATAAAGGAACTCCTTTTTCTCCATCAGGAACCAACATCGAAACAGAAAATTATGTATTAAATCTTCATGGATTTATTGGTTATTTTGATGTATTAAAGAATAATCAATATGCTTTAGAGGTAAAAGCTCCTACAACCATGAAAAGAACTTCTGCCTTACAAAAATTAGGATCTGATACCAATACCGATGGATCTGTTACAACAGATAAATATTTGGCATCCAGATATTTTGAGATCACAGATAACCCTATGATGTATGGAAATCTGGATGTAGAAGAATTTATGGTAGGGGATATTAAAATTGTATTGAGTATTTATTCTCCAAATAAAGTGCATACCGCAGCCAAAATAAAAGAAACGGTATATAAAATGATGAAAGCACAAAAAGCATATCTGGGGGATATTAATAGTACACCCAGATATGATATATATTTATATTTGGCATCAGGAGATGAAGACGCTCCTATGGGATTTGGGGCATTAGAACACCATACATCTACAGTTGTGGTATTGCCAGAACAAATGCCGGATGAAGCTCTGGCATCTGCAATGATAGATGTGGTATCCCATGAGTTTTTTCATATTGTAACACCACTTAGTGTACATTCTGAAGATGTACATTATTTTGATTATAATAACCCAACTTTTTCTAAACACTTATGGATGTATGAAGGAGTGACAGAGTATTTTGCTACTTTGTTTCAAGTTAATCAAGGATTGGTAGAAGAACAAGAGTTTTATAATAAAATAATGGATAAAATTCAAGGTGCCAGCGGTTTTGATGACACAATGAGTTTTACAGAAATGAGTGAAAATATATTAGACCAACCTTATGCCTCTAATTATGTTAACGTATATGAAAAAGGAGCATTAATAGGTATGTGTATCGATATTTTGATACGTCAGGAAAGTAACGGTAATCGCGGAATTTTATCTTTAATGAAAGAATTGTCCTTAAAATATGGTAAAAATAAACCTTTTGAAGACGATAAAATTATAGAAGAAATTACTACAATGACATACCCGTCTATTGGGGAGTTTTTGAAAACCCATGTTATAGGAAAAACACCTATTAATTATGAAGATTTTTTCAAGAAAGCTGATTTAGAAGTTATTACAGAAAAGGTAGAAACCAATTACATTCAAAACTCAGGAGCTTTAATTGTAGCAGGCAATCAGGAAAAAGAAACTATATTTTTTACAGAGTTAGTTGAAGATAATAGTTTTTGGGTAGAAAATGGAGCTAAACCTAATGATGATATTATTGAAGTAAATGGCACTAAACTAACGCTACAAAATGCCAATAATATATTGGGATCTACATTTCAGTGGAGAGAAGGAGACGATATCGAGGTAAAATTAAACAGGGCAGGAGAAGAAATAATCATTAAAACTAAGGTTACTAAGTCTTTTACCAAAGGAAAAAAACTTGCGATAACCAAAAATCCAACAAAAGAAGGGGAAACCCTTAGAAAAGCATGGCTAAAAGGCTAGTTGTTGTAAAATGATTAAAAGTTCAATAATAAGGGTTCGTTTATAAACGAACCCTTATTATTTGAAAACGTGTCCACAAACTATAGTAGATTCATTAGTTTTGCTACCTAAATTACCAATAATACCATTTTAACTTTGAAATAGCACTAATAAATTCAATTTCTATACGCACTATTTCAAAGTTAAAATGGTATAAAACAATGTGTTTATAGATGCCAAAAAAAACGTTCTTTAGATTTAGGTTTTGCCTCTAATTTGTTGTAAAAATTAATTGCAGAAGTATTAAAATCAGGAGTCTGCCATTGTATAGTTTTGCAATTTTGTGATATTGCATATTCTTTTATCATACCCATTATAGTATTACCAATTTGTTTACCTCGTATTTCTTCTTTTAAATATAAACAATCCAAATAGATATAAAAGGAGGCGTCCTAGGTCGAAAATTGCTTCATAAATGTAGCGTAACCAAGTAATCTTTCATTTAGCTCTATTACAATACAATACAATACTTTTTTAGATCCAAAAAGATATTTAAAAAGCTTTTCTTTTTTATTATCTTTTTCAAAATTCGACTTCTCATAAATAGCATGCTCCTCACACAGTTCTATGATTTGTTCTATATCTGCCTCTTTTGCATATCTAATGGTCATATACATATATTAACAAGCACAATTAATAATAGAACCTTTTGTTGGTTTTGTTCCTTTGGTAGCGTATCCATCAAATTTCCACCATTCAATTCCGCCAATTAACTCTTTAGTAGTAAAGCCCAACCTGGTCATATTTAAAGCTCCTTTGGTAGAGGCATTGCACCCAATACCATCACAGTAACAAACATAAGTTTTTGTTTTGTCTAAATGTTTTGTGTTCTCTACGGTCATTTCTTTATGCGGTAGATTAATAGAAGCAGGAATATGTTCTTTATTATACCCAAAAGCTTGTCTGGTATCTATCACAATAATATTTTCTTTGTTTTGTAGTGCTTCAAACAGGTCCGAAGCATCTATTTCATAAGCAAGCTTATTTTTATAAAATTCAATTGGTTTGTTCATAAGGATATATTTTTGTTTTCTCAAAGGTAAAATAGGACAGAAGTATTTTTTTGGAGTATAATTGAATCTTCTTAAAAGGGAATTGATTTTTTTTCAGACAGACCAAAATAGTAATGTTGTAAATTTGCAGACATGGATATTAAATATTTTAAGTTAATACAAACTATTACCAAAGAGGGGAACATTGCCAATTCTTCAGAAAAATTGTTTTTAACACAATCTGCACTAAGTCATCAATTAAAAGAATTAGAAGACAGATTAGGTTTTAAAGTGTTTTACAGAACAAGAAATAAATGGAAACTTACTGAGGAGGGAGTAGAATTACATAAAATCGCAAACAAAGTATTACATACTATAGAGCAGGGGTTTAATACTATAAAGCAAATAAAAGCTGGGTCTAAAGGTGTTATAAAAGTGAGTACTGAATGTTATTCCTTTTATCAGGGATTACCTGGTTTTATTCAAAAAATGGAAATATTATATCCGGATATAGAGGTGGATTTAATTTTGGAGGCTACACATCAACCTATTTCAAAATTATTGTCAAAAGAAATTGATATCGCGATAGTTACCTCAAAACCTTCTGCTGATTTGTTATCCAGTACTAAGCTTTTTGAAGATGAAATTTTTGCTATAATGCACAAGGAAAACGTTTTTAATAAGTTAGAACATATAAATGAGATTGATTTTGAGAATGTTCATTTAATAATTCATTCTTTTCCTTTAGAAACCGTTTCTGTGTATGAGCAATTTTTGAAACCTAATAAAATTACCCCCATAAAAATTTCGGCAATACCACTTACAGAGGTTTCTTTAGAAATGGTAAATGCAAATATGGGAGTTATGTGTATGCCAAAATGGGCTTTAAAATCTATAAAAATATCCGAAGATTTAGTTTTTAAAAGGATAGGGAAACATGGTTTAAAAAGATCTCATTATCTGGTAGTTAGAAAAGAGGATAAGAATAAAAAATACATTAATGATTTTATTTCTAATTTTAAAGAGGGATTTTTGGATTAGAAGAAACGATTCACTTTTATCTATAAAAGCGTAAATAATTTCAAAATTAAAAACCTTTTTTATAACTATTTTAGGGGTGCAGATAAAAACATAAAACAGTCTAAGTTACTGCATATCAAATAATCAACAAAATTAAGTGTAGATTTGTTAATTACTTTGTAGGTTGGCTGTTTTTAATTTGTATGTGATATGTTATATTAGCCAGCATTCTACCCAAAATTTTTATGAGCGACGAAACCAAATATACCGAAGATAATATAAGATCCCTCGATTGGAAAGAACATATCCGTATGCGTCCCGGAATGTACATCGGGAAACTGGGAGATGGATCTTCTGCAGATGATGGAATTTATATTTTAGTAAAAGAAGTGCTCGATAATTCTATCGATGAATATGTAATGGGAGGTGGTAAGACCATCGAGATTTCTATACAAGGTGATAAAGTTATTGTTAGGGATTATGGTCGTGGGATACCATTAGGTAAAGTAGTGGATGTAGTATCCAAAATGAACACCGGAGGGAAATATGACTCCAAAGCTTTTAAAAAATCTGTAGGACTTAATGGTGTGGGAACCAAAGCAGTAAATGCATTGTCCTCTTTTTTTAGAGTAGAGTCTACAAGGGATGGTAAATCCGCTTCGGCAGAGTTTGAAAAAGGAAATCTCATTAATCAGGACATATTAGAAGAAACTTCGCGAAGAAAAGGAACCAAAGTGTCTTTTGTTCCGGACAATACCATATTCAAAAATTATAAGTATCGTACAGAGTATGTGGTTAAGATGCTTAAAAACTATGTGTACCTTAATCCCGGTTTGACCATTATTTTTAATGGAGAAAAATATTTTTCTGAAAATGGATTAAAAGATCTGTTGTCTGACAATATAAATGAAGATGACAGACTGTATGATATTATTCATCTTAAAGGAGATGATATTGAGGTTGCAATGACCCATAGCAAAACACAATATAGTGAGGAATATCACTCTTTTGTAAATGGACAACACACTACACAAGGAGGAACTCATCTTGCAGCTTTTAGAGAAGCAGTAGTAAAAACAATACGAGAATTTTATGGCAAAAACTATGAAGCCAGCGATGTTCGCAAATCAATTGTTTCTGCAATAAGCATTAAAGTAATGGAACCCATTTTTGAAAGCCAGACCAAAACCAAACTGGGCTCTACTGAAATGGGAGAAAAATTACCATCGGTGCGAACATATATAAATGATTTTATAAAAAATAAACTGGATAATTTTTTACACAAAAACCCGCAAACAGCCGAAAGCCTGCAACGCAGAATTTTGCAAGCAGAACGAGAGCGTAAAGACCTGTCCGGGATTCGAAAACTAGCTCGCGAAAGAGCCAAAAAAGCAAGCTTACACAATAAAAAACTCAGAGATTGCAGAGTGCACCTTACAGATAGTAAAAACGAACGAAATCTGGAGAGCACCTTGTTTATTACCGAGGGAGACTCTGCAAGTGGTTCTATAACCAAGTCCAGAGATGTAAATACACAAGCTGTTTTTAGCTTAAGAGGAAAACCCCTTAATTGCTATAATATGAGCAAAAAAATTGTGTATGAAAATGAAGAATTTAACCTTTTGCAAGCAGCACTTAATATCGAAGATTCTTTAGAAGACTTGAGATATAACAATATTGTAATAGCAACCGATGCCGATGTAGATGGTATGCATATACGATTACTGCTAATTACTTTTTTTTTACAATTTTTTCCTGAGGTAATAAAAGAAGGGCATTTATATATATTACAAACACCTCTGTTTAGAGTACGCAATAAAAAAGAAACTATTTACTGCTATTCAGAACAAGAAAGAAGAGATGCTATAACAAAATTAACAGGTAAACCAGAGATTACACGATTTAAAGGATTGGGGGAAATATCGCCAGATGAATTTGTGCATTTTATTGGGGATGATATACGATTAGATCCTGTAATGCTCGATAAAGAAAGATCTATAGAAGACTTATTGTCCTTTTATATGGGAAAAAACACCCCCGACCGACAAGATTTTATTATAGATAATCTAAAAGTCGAATTAGATGTTATTAAAGAAGAAATATAAAAAAATACAATATTCAATAAGCAAGTTTCTGTAAAATAGCTAAAAATATTATTTTCTTTCACTTTTAAATTTACAAATAACCCCGGAAATTATATATGGATTTGGAAAACGAAAACGAAGAACTACATCACGATTCTATACCAGATAACCATCAACCACAAGAGGTAATCACCAAGGTAACAGGAATGTATAAAGATTGGTTTCTGGATTATGCATCCTATGTAATTCTGGAGCGTGCTGTGCCTGCAATAGAAGATGGTTTAAAACCAGTACAACGCCGTATTCTTCATTCTATGAAAGATTTGGATGACGGCAGATATAACAAAGTAGCAAATATCGTTGGGCACACCATGCAATACCACCCGCATGGGGATGCCAGTATTGCAGATGCAATGGTGCAGGTTGGGCAAAAAGAACTGTTAATCGATATGCAGGGTAACTGGGGTAATATTCTTACCGGGGACAGGGCAGCAGCATCCAGATATATTGAAGCTCGTTTGTCTAAGTTTGCATTAGATGTAGTATACAATCCTAAAGTTACAGAATGGCAATTATCCTATGATGGGCGTAAAAAAGAACCTGTCAATTTACCCGTCAAATTTCCTTTATTACTGGCGCAGGGAGCAGAAGGTATTGCAGTAGGATTAAGTACCAAGATTTTACCACATAATTTTATAGAATTAATAGATGCATCCATCAAGCATTTACAAGGAAAGCGCTTTACAATTTTACCCGATTTTCCTACCTCTGGTATAGCAGATTTTACAAACTATAATGATGGTAACCGGGGAGGCAAAGTTAGGGTGCGGGCAAAAATATCTCAACTAGACAAAAATACACTGGTTATAAATGAGATACCTTTTTCTACTACAACCACCACTTTAATTGATTCTGTTCTTAAAGCAAATGAAAAAGGAAAAATAAAAATAAAAAAAATTGAAGACAATACCGCAGCAGAAGTAGAAATACTCATACATCTCCCTCCCGGTATTTCACCCGATAAAACAATAGATGCATTATATGCATTTACCAGTTGTGAAGTCTCTATATCTCCCCTAGGATGTGTAATTGAAGACAATAAACCAAATTTTATTGGGGTTTCAGAAATGCTGCGCCGATCTACAGATAATACTCTGGAGTTATTGAAAAGAGAACTTGAAATTCAACTGGATGAATTACAGGAACAATGGCATTTTGCATCCTTAGAGAGAATATTTATCGAGAACCGTATTTATCGCGATATCGAAGAAGTAGAAACTTGGGAAGGGGTTATTGAAGCCATTGATAAAGGATTGCAACCCTACATAAAACACCTTAAAAGAGCAGTAACCGAAGAAGATATTGTGCGCTTAACAGAGATTCGAATTAAACGTATTTCTAAATTTGATATAGATAAAGCACAACAAAAAATAGAAGCTCTCGAAGAGGATATAGCAAAAATAAAGCACAGCTTAGAACATCTTGTAGAATTTGCTATAGATTACTTTAAAAGGTTAAAAACCACCTACGGTAAAGGAAAGGAACGTAAAACCGAAATCAAAATTTTTGATGATATCGAAGCTACCAAAGTAGTTATTCGTAACACAAAACTGTACGTAAACAGAGAAGAAGGATTTATAGGTACTTCGCTTCGTAAAGATGAGTATGTAGATGATTGCTCAGATATTGATGATGTTATCTGTTTTACAGCAGATGCCAAGCTAATAGTGACCAAAGTAGACGCAAAAACGTTTATAGGTAAAGATATTATTCATGTTGCAGTCTTTAAAAAGAAAGACAAACGTACTATTTACAATATGATTTATCAAGATGGTAAAGGAGGAGCATCTTATGTAAAACGTTTTGCAGTTACAGGGGTAACCAGAGACAAAGAATATGATTTGGCACAAGGCAAAAAGTTTTCAAAAGTAATATACTTTTCTGCCAACCCAAATGGAGAAGCCGAAGTAATAACTATTTTGTTACGACAGGCAGGAAGTATTAAAAAATTAAAATTTGATCTTGATTTTGCAGACCTGTTGATTAAAGGAAGAGGAGTTAAAGGCAATATAGTTACCAAATATAATATCAAACGAGTAGAGTTGAAAGAACAAGGGGTTTCTACCTTAAAACCTCGTAAAATCTGGTTTGATGAGTCTGTACAACGTCTTAATGTAGACGGAAGAGGAGAATTGCTGGGAGAATTTAGAGGAGAAGACAGACTTTTGATAATTACCCAAAAAGGAATTGCAAAAACAGTAGTACCTGAACTAACTTTGCACTTTAGTCCCGATATGATTGTTCTGGAAAAATGGAGGCCCAAAAAACCAATATCTGCAATTTATTGGGACGGAGAAAAAGAAAAATATTATGTAAAACGATTTTTAATAGAAAATACAGAACGTGAAGAAATCTTTATAACAGAACATTTAAAATCCTTTTTAGAAGTCGTTTCTACAGATTATATACCAGTTGCAGAAATTGTATATACCAAAATAAGGGGCAAGGAACAAAGACCAAATGAAGAAGTGAACCTAGAAGAGTTTATTTCTATTAAAGGGATTAAAGCTTTAGGAAATCAGCTTACAACCCAGATGGTAAAACAAATTAATTTATTGGATCCTTTACCGTTTGAAGAACCAGAATCCATTCCCGCTGAAGAAATTGAAGTAATAGAAGAAGAAAATGTTTATCCTGAAGATACTAATCCAAAAGGATCAACAGAATCACCATTTGATGAAGATGATGATAATACAGCAGGAGGGCAGGCAAGTTTGTTTTAGAACGTAAACAATCGGATTAGTTAAAAAAAATATCTATTAAGCTATGCACCACTATAGTTATAAACTTCTCTATAATTTTTTGTATAAGGTCATAGCTTAATAAATATGTTCGTTTCTGGATAATCAAAAAAAATTCTACTTAATTTTATAAGAAGTAACTTTTTTAGGTTTTACACCCATAACTATACGTAGCAGATAAAATCTTTTTATGATTGCTTCATATAAAATCCAGCATATCGTAAATGTACCAATGACAAGTAAGGAAAACTTTATAAATAAATTCCAGTTACACTGTATAAGGGGATATGCCAATAGTATGATTATAGTTTGATGCATAATGTAAAAAGGATAAACAGCCCGGTTACAATATATAATTATATTATTTTTACTGTTTAGAAATACAGAGGAAACCCCAAATAAAGCCAAAACCCAGGACCACATATTTACTTGATTAAAAAAAGCTTCAATAAAATGACGCATATAACCATCTTCATATTTGACGATAAGAAATAGAAAAACAGAAAAAGCAATAATACCAATGTATGCATCCGTCTAAGTACATCTTGATTAGATTCTTTATAGGCTATATTTTT